>JBPEXU010000019.1:0-2695 GCA_052031225.1 Marinobacter sp.
TGTCGGCCGAGGCGACGGTGGTGCGGGGCTACATCGACTGGATGCTGGCGGTGCCCTGGAAGAAGCGCAGTCGGGTTCGCCACGATCTGGAGAAGGCCCGGGAAATCCTCGACCAGGACCACTACGGGCTGGACGAAGTCAAGAAACGGATTCTGGAGTATCTGGCGGTTCAGAGCCGGGTGAAGAAGGTCAAAGGTCCGGTGCTGTGTCTGGTCGGTCCGCCTGGGGTGGGTAAGACCTCACTGGGGCAGTCCATCGCCAAAGCAACCAACCGCAAGTACACGCGCATGGCTCTTGGTGGTGTGCGAGATGAAGCCGAGATCCGGGGTCACCGCAAGACCTACATCGGCGCCTTGCCCGGCAAGTTGCTGCAAAAACTCGCCAAGGTCGGGGTCAAGAACCCGCTGTTCCTGTTCGACGAAATCGACAAGATGGGCATGGATCACCGGGGCGATCCGGCCTCGGCGCTGCTGGAAGTGCTGGACCCGGAACAGAACCACACCTTCAACGACCATTACCTGGAGGTCGACTACGATCTCTCCGACGTGATGTTCGTCTGCACCTCCAACTCGATGGACATCCCACCCGCGTTGCTGGACCGGATGGAGATCATCCGGATCCCGGGCTACACCGAGGATGAAAAGGTCAACATCGCCCTGCGTTACCTGCTGCCCAAGCAGATCAAGGCAAACGGCCTGCGCAACGAGGAGCTGGAAATCCCGGAGCAGACCCTGCGCGACCTGATCCGCTATTACACCCGCGAAGCGGGCGTTCGCGGCCTGGAGCGTGAGATTGCGAAGATCTGCCGCAAAGTGGTGCGTGAGCACGTGGAAGCGGGCGAGAAAGCCTCGGTGGTGCTGACTCCGGACATGCTTGAGGACTACTCGGGCGTCAAGAAGTTCAAGTATGGCCTGGCCGAGGAGAGCGATCAGATCGGTCAGGTGACCGGGCTGGCGTGGACTCAGGTCGGCGGTGAACTGCTGACCATCGAATGTGCGCTGACGCCCGGCAAGGGCCGCGTGGTCAAAACCGGATCGCTCGGTGACGTGATGCAGGAGTCGATCCAGACTGCGCTTACGGTGGTGCGCAGCCGTGCCACGGGCCTGGGCATTGCCAACGATTTTCACGAGAAGCACGACCTGCACGTGCACGTGCCGGAGGGCGCCACTCCGAAAGATGGCCCCAGTGCCGGTATTGGTATGTGCACCGCGCTGGTCTCGGCATTGACCCGGATTCCGGTCCGTGCCGACGTGGCGATGACCGGGGAGATCACCCTGCGGGGTCGTGTACTGGCCATTGGCGGGTTGAAGGAAAAGCTGCTGGCGGCGCACCGTGGTGGCATCAAGACGGTTTTGATTCCAGAGGAAAACGTTCGTGATCTCAAAGAGATACCGGACAACATCAAGGAGTCGCTGGAAATCCGTCCGGTCACCTGGATTGACGAGGTGCTGGATATCGCATTGGCCTACCCGCCAGAACCGCACGCCGAAGAAGGGGCTGGGAAAGCCAGTTCCGCGAAACCGCGGGACGATGAAGGCGATGCCGCAGAGCGCATAAATACACATTAAACACAGGATGAGTTGTTGACACGCCAGAGAGCCCGTTGGTATAACTGTTTCGCCGTGAAGCAGCCAATACCAAGGGCTCCCGCGCAGTAAGAGTCTATTCCGAACACCGGTTGAATGCCGAAAGGAATAAAAAAAGTGAAGAATGGAATTCTCTGACCGCTTATGCGATAGTCGAGAACGTCCGCGAAAAAATAAACCAACCTATAACATCTTCAACCTGAAAGCGAAGGGGTTTAGTGTGAACAAGTCCGAACTTATCGATGCAATTGCCGAGTCCGCAGATATTTCCAAAGCCGCCGCTGGCCGTGCTCTGGATGCCATGACCAACTCCATCACCGATGCCCTGAAAAAAGGCGATCAGGTCACTCTGATTGGTTTTGGAACTTTCTCCGTGAAAGAGCGTGCTGCCCGTACTGGTCGTAACCCGCAGACCGGTGCCGAAATCAAGATTCCGGCCTCCAAAGTACCTGGCTTCAAAGCAGGTAAGGCCCTGAAAGACGCCGTTAAGTAACGGTTCTTTCTCTGGCGGTCGCTGTCACAGGCGGTTGCCCAAGAAGAATTGAAGGCGCATTCCGATCAGGGTGCGCCTTTTTACGTTAAGTGGCCTAACGCATCGTTACCAACCCATCACCATACCGCACGACCTTGACAGGGATTCGGGAAAAACATGCTTCAAGATATTCGGGAAAACGCCCAGGGTACCATCGCCAAGATCATTATCGGGCTTTTGATTGTATCCCTTTCTGTTTGGGGAATTGATGCCATCATCGGTGGCTTCTCCGGGGAGCCGGAAGTGGCCACGGTCAATGGCGAAGACATCACCGAGCGCGAGTTCCTCCGCCTGGTCCAGCTCGAAAGCCAACGGCGTCTGCAGCAGATGGAGCGTCCGGACCCGGCGCTGCTGGACGAGGGCCAGATCCGTAAAGATGTGCTCGAATCCCTGATTCAGGAGCGGGTTCTGACTCAGGACGCGGCCAGCCAGGGGCTGGAGTTGTCAGACGCCGGGATTGATGCGCTGATTACCCAGATGGCTATGTTCCAGGTCGATGGCAAATTCAACCGCGACCGTTTCGTGGCGACCGTTCGCAATCTGGGCATGAGCCCGCTGGAGTTTCGCGAAGCGCTGC
>JBPEXU010000190.1:0-8056 GCA_052031225.1 Marinobacter sp.
GAGTGTCAGCGTTACCCAGTGAAACATTCTGGATAATTAATTGACAAAAAGCTGGTTAAAAAATGACGAAAAGTCGGCACGGTTGTGTGCGGTTTCACATCTTTCCGGCGCGTAATCATTAGACTTTAGCCTAAGCAGTCACTAGACTTCCGTCTCGGTTAAAAGGTCCCGGTTACGTGTCATGATTATTCGCATTTTTGTCGCCCTGCTCGCGCTCAATATGGTCGCCTTCGTCGTTCGCGCCGAAGCGGCGGAGCGTACGTTCGAGGAGCTGGGGCAGCCGAAAGTGGCGAGCGAAGAAATCGTCGCGCTGCAGGGCCGCCTGTCGGGTGTCGAAGAAGTGGACGTCACCGAGGCGGTGACCGAACTCGGCTCCCGTCTGCTCAGCCTGAGCCTGGTGCGCGACCGGAAAGCCGGCCGCCAGTATGCTTCCGATCCCGCCGAACCCGATCACGGTATTGCCCTGCTGGACGAGGGGGCCTGTCTGAATCTGAAGTGGAAGTTCTGAACACCGGCTTTCCGTTTCCCCTGCAACACACCGCTTCACTCCCGTCGCATTCCTGATCTGGCGCATTGTTTGCGCTTCTGTCCCGTGTGATTATCTGCTCCAGCAGTTGCATGATGCCAACAACAAAAGGAGCCTGGTGATGTCAGGAAGCTGTCACCGTATGAACGATGCCGACGCCTGTGTCGATGAAGTGATCCGTCGGGTAGGAAAGAAAATCACCCTTGGTCTGCCGCTGGGGCTGGGCAAGCCAGTACGGTTCGTCAACGCGTTGTACGAGCGCGCCCGGCAGGATCCGGAAATCCAGCTGCACATTGTCACGGCGTTGTCGCTGCTGGCGCCCAAAGGGGCCTCGTCGCTGGAGAAGCGTTTTCTGGGGCCGTTCACCGAGCGCCTTTACGGCCGTATTCCGGAGCTGGCCTACGCCCGGGATGTTTCCGAAAACCGGCTACCTGCCAACGTCACCGTGTCCGAGTTTTTCTTCAAGGCCGGCACCTATCTCAATAACCGGTCCCAGCAGCGGCATTACGTCTGCACCAACTACACCCACGCCGTGCGCGACCTGATGGCGATGGGGGTCAATGTGGTGGGGCAGTTGGTGGCGCCGGGCGAACCCCACGGCGCCGATGGCATGGTCAGCCTGAGCAGCAACCCGGACCTGACGCTGGATCTGATTCCCCGGCTGCGGGAACTCGAAGCCAGTGGCACCCCGGTTGCACTGGTCGCCGAACTGAACGCCGAACTGCCGTTTATGGGCCACCATGCCGCCATCGACGCGGACCAGTTTGATCTGGTGCTCAGTCAGCCGGCCACGGACTACCCGCTGTTTTCGGCACCGCAGATGGCGGTCAGCCCCGAAGATCACCTGATCGGTTTCTACGCCAGCACCCTGCTCAAGGACGGCGGCACCTTGCAGGTGGGTATCGGCTCGCTGGGGGCGGCCCTGGTGCACAGCACCATTCTCCGGCACAAGGCGAACGACAAGTGGCGGGCGGTCTATGACCACCTTCAGGTGGGCGACCGGTTCCCGGTGGTGAACGGCTACGGCGGCACGGGCCCGTTCGAACAGGGGCTCTACGGCTGCAGTGAGATGATGGTCGATGGCTTCCTGTATCTGATGCAGGAAGGCGTTCTGACCCGGGAAGTGTTCGACCACGCCGAATTGCAGGAGCTGATCAACCGGGGCGAGATTGGCGTGACGCCCTCGCTGGAGATGCTCGACGTGCTCCGGCGGGAACAGCTGATCGACTCACCGCTGCGGGCCCGGGATGTCCAGTGGCTCGTCAGCCATGGCATATTCCGATCCGAGGTGGACTTCAAAGGCGGTCGGTTGCGGATTGGTGAACGGGCCATTGAGGCCGATCTGGATCAGGAGGAAGCCCGCGAGGCGATCCGGGCCCTGGCGCTGGGGTCGAAGTTGCGCGGTGGTATTGCCATGCACGGCGGCTTTTTTGTCGGCCCGCAGGCGTTCTACCAGGCGCTGCGGGATCTGCCGCGGGAGGAGCGCGACCGCATCTGCATGACCAGCGTCAACTTCATCAACCAGCTCTACGACCACCGCTTCGGCAATCAGCGACTGAAGGCCGCGCAGCGGATTCATGGCCGCTTCATCAACTCGGCCATGATGTACACCCTCGGAGGCGCCGGGGTTTCGGACGGCCTGGACGATGGCCGGGTGGTCAGCGGCGTGGGCGGTCAGTACAACTTTGTCGCCATGGCGCATGAGCTGCCGGGGGCGCGGTCCATCCTGACTCTGCGAGCAACCCGCAAGTCCCGTGGCCAGACCGTCTCCAACATCGTGTTCAACTACGCCCACTGCACCATCCCTCGCCACCTGCGTGATATCGTCATCACCGAATACGGTATTGCCGATCTGCGCGGGCAGTCCGACGAGCAGGTCTATCTGCAACTGATCCGGATCGCCGACTCCCGTTTTCAGGCCGAGCTGCTCAGGCAGGCTCAGAAAGCCGGCAAAGTCGATCCCTCGTTCCAGCTGCCGGCGGACTGGTGTCGCAACACCCCGGAGTCGGTGCGAGCTGCGCTGGCGGCAACCGGCGACCCGGACAGCTTTCCGGCGTTCCCCTTCGGGCGGGATTTCACCGATGAAGAGCTGAGATTAGGGAAAGCCCTTAAAACCCTGAAAGCCGCAACGGCGTCCCGCCGTGGTAAACTGACCACCCTTCTGCAAGCCATCCGGGCCGACGATACCGAGGGCCGCTACCACTCCCTGCTGGAGCGGATGGCGTTGGCCAACCCTCGCAGCCTTCGGGAGAAACTCGATCGCAAGTTGGTTATTCATGGTTTGCAGCAGCTCGACACACCACCGGACACAGGAAGCGTAACAAGCTGATGCAAGAAGCTGACACCAAGCCGGACGTTTTTACCGTTCACTACGTGCTCAAGAACAAGCTGGGCGAACTCGTTGATACCTCGGAGGGGGGCGAGCCGCTGCACTTTGTCTACGGTTGCCCGCAGATCATCAAGGGCATTCAGGAGGCGGTGAAAGACCGATCGGTGGGGGATTGTCTGGAGGTGACGGTGCCACCGTCCATGGCCTACGGCGAGCATCGTGACGATCTGGTGCGCAAGGTGCCGCGCTCGCTGTTCGAGGGCGTCGACGACCTGCAGGTGGGCATGAAATTTCAGACCAACACCGGCGACCAGGCCCAGATCGTGAAAGTGATCGGTATTGACGGCAATCTGGTCACCGTGGACGCCAATCACCCGCTGGCGGGCTTTACCCTGTATTTCGATCTTGAAATCGTTGGCCGGCGCTCCGCTACGGCTGACGAGATAGCGCAGGGTCGCCCGCTGTTCTGACCGGGTCTTGAGGGGCCTGGTCGAAGGCACCGCCCTGTAGGGTCCGCAATCCGGCCAGTACCGTCTCCCGGAGTTGGCCGGCCTGATCCGCGGGGCGGCTATCCGGGCACGGTGTGACCGGTTCGTGGAACAGCACGTCCACCTGGGCTGGCGGCTGTTTGAGCAGTGTCAGTAGGTGGCGGTGAAAGGCGTCGTCACCGACAAAGGGCACGAGGGTGTCCGGGCGGCCATCGCGGCGGTAGCAAAGGCTGACTGGCTGGATGCGCCTGCCGGCGTCCCGGGCCGCCGACAGCAGGCGGCCGTGAAACGGCAGCACGGTCAGGCCGATACTCGTCGTACCCTCCGGAAACACCAGCACGGCTTCTCCCGCCGACAGCACGGAACCGATGTCCCGAACCACCTGATTGGCCCGACCGCCGCCCCGGCGAATAAACAAGGTGCCCGCCTGGTGGGCGAGCCAGCCAATCAGGGGCCAGTCACCCACCTCCACTTTGGACAGAAAACGCACCGGTACCTGGCTGCCCAACACCGGAATGTCGCACCAGCTGATGTGGTTGGCGACCAGCAGCGCCGACGGATCGGGTCCGACGCCATGTTGCCGGATCTGCAGCCCGAGGCAGCGGCAGGCGCCACGGAAGCACCGCCGTGCCCAGGGCGTTCGCGGTGTTCTTCGGCCAGTCAGCCCGTCCATCAGCTGCAACGTCAGCGCCAGTACCGCGGTGCCGGCCAGGAACAGAACGAACAGTGGCAGGCGGATGCCCAGTCGCAACCAGCTCATCGGTCATTCTCCGGGATCAGGACACTTTGCCGAGAAAGTGCCGGCTGTAGCGTGTGGCGAGTTTATCCACCTCCAGCAGCACCAGCAGGTCGGCACAGCGGAACTCGGGGTCCCAGCAGGGAGCGCCACAGACCCGGGCGCCCAGGCGCATGTACGCGCGCAGAAGGGGCGGAATGTCGACCGGTCGTTCCGCGGTTGTCGCATTGGCGACGTGGGGCAGTTCCCGGCGTGGCGTGACCCGGTATTCGGGGCCGGCCAGATACGCCTGCTGCAGATGGCGGGCAATGCGCCAGGCCCGGTGGCCGCCGTCCGACATGCCGATGCTGGCACAGCCAATCAGGTAGTCGATGCGGTGTCTGGTCAGGTACTCGGCCAGAGCCGACCAGACCAGGGCGATGGTTGCTCCGCTGCGATAGTCCGGGTGCACACAGGTCCGTCCCAGTTCGGCCAGGCTGCCAGGCAGGCTGGCGAGCGCAGACAAATCAAATTCACCCGAGGCGTAGAACTCGTCAACCCCGGATACGCACTGCTGGCGCAGTATGCGTGTGGTTGCAACTATTTGGCCGGAGTGGCCATCGGTCACCACGACGTGATCGCAGAGCGGGTCAAAGTCATCCGCATCGAGCCCGGGGGTGGTTGCGCCCAGGTCGCATCCGTATTCGGCAGAGAAAACCTGGTAGCGAAGTCTCTGGGCCTGCTCTATCAAGCGCGGGTCCCGCGTGATGCTGGTGCTGAGTTTGCGTGCAGACTGTTTTTGTCGGGCGGCTTGTGCGGTCATGGCGCATGCTCTCGGTCGTCGTCCATTTCCGCCCTAGGCTAGGTAGGGGGCGTGACATCCGGGTGACCATTGGGTGACGACTGTGTGACGCGTTTCCGTCTGAAGGGAAGGCTGGCGTCCGTGTGACCGGGTGTAACGAAGTCGGGCTTCCATGTATATTTCTGAATAGCATGTATAATTGCTGTTACAGCAGGTTGCCTGTATTGTCAGGGGCAACCGCCCTAAACCGGAATAACAAAACCAGAGATGGATGGCGTGGAACAGACGAACGAAAGTTGGCGAATTCTCATAGTCGAGGATGACGAACGGCTCGCAGAGCTGACCCGTGAGTATCTGGAAAGCAATGGCCTGACCGTTACCCTTGAAACTCACGGTGGTGCCGCGGTCGAGCGCATCCGGAACGAGCAGCCCGATCTGGTGGTGTTGGATCTGATGTTGCCGGGGGAAGACGGCCTGTCCATTTGTCGTCGGGTCCGGCCTTTTTACCATGGTCCGATCATCATGCTGACCGCCCGAACTGACGATCTCGATCAGGTCCTGGGTCTGGAGATGGGTGCCGACGACTATATCGGTAAACCGGTCAAACCGCGCGTGTTGCTGGCCCGGATTCGCGCCATGTTGCGCCGGGTGACCGAAGGTAGCCAGAACGGTGGCGACGATGACAGCGGTGAGGAGCCGGTGCGTCTTCAGTTCAACGATCTGGTGGTGGATCGTTCCATGCGCGAAGCCTGGCTGAACGAGCAGAGCATTGACCTGACCAGCGCAGAGTTCGATCTTTTGTGGTTGCTGGCCAGTAACGCTGGCCGGGTGCTCAGCCGTGAAGAGATTTTTACCGCGCTTCGGGGCATTGAGTATGACGGCCAGGACCGCTCCATCGACGTTCGGGTCTCGCGCATTCGTCCGAAAATCGGTGACGATCCCATCCATCCCCGTCGCATCAAGACCGTCCGAAGCAAAGGCTATCTATTCGTCAAAGAAGCCTGACGGTGTGAGTACCGGTGGCTGTACGGTTCGCTTTGAGAGTATCAACAGCGAGCGGTGCCGCCCCGGTCTGCCAGGGTTCATAGCATGCCCCTGAAGTTTTTCCTCAAGTTGTACGCCCGCCTCGCCGGTATCACCGCACTGGTGTTGCTGCTGTGCTTTTCCCTGTTCCATGGCCTCAATTCGGTGCGCGAACAGTTCTGGCTGGAGCGTTTTCCCGAGCCGCTGATGCGCTGGCTGGCCAGCGCACCCGCGCCTGAGCAGCAGTATCACTGGTTGAGCAGCTATTACGATCTGCGGGTACTGCCGCCGGAGCAGCTGCAGCTCTCCGACGTGGTGTTTGAGCGTTTGCGTTATGGCCAGGTCGTGGTTCAGGACAGCGCGGTCGGATACGAGGTGTTGGTGCAGGCGGCGGATGGCGATGTTGTCCGAATGAGGTTTGAACAACCGTATTCGGGAATCTCCCGGGCGCTGGCGCTGCTGGTGCGCTGGCATCTTGATGCCGCGGCGGGACAGGATCGCCACGCCATGGCGGTCAACCTCGGCAACAATCTCGGGCTGGCCATACACTGGCTGGAAGATCCGGGCCAGTTGCCGGACGACCGTGTCCTGCAGGCGCTGGCGGAAACCGGGTTGGCAATGTACCGGTCGTCGCCAGCGGCGGCTTACCAGGTGTTGGTGCGCCTGGAAGATGGCACGCTGGTTGCAATTGATCTGCCCGCGCCGTTCCATCCGTGGGGCTGGCCGGTGGTGATGTTGCTGGTGCTGGTGGTTGGCGGCGTTCTGGCGCTGGCGCTGTTTTACGCCCTGAAAAGCGTCGATGCCAGTCTGCGTCAGGTCGAGTCCGTGGCGATCCGGATCGCCCGGGGCGAGATGGGCGCCCGGGTCGAAACCGACTCCGGGGCCATGGTCGATCGTCTGGCGGCGGCGTTCAACAGCATGGCGGAACACATACAGCGACTGGTCCAGGTTCAGCGCGAGATGATCCACGCGGTGTCGCACGAATTGCGAACGCCCGTTGCCCGAATAAGGTTTGGCGTTCAGATGATTGAGGATTGTCAGGATCAGGACGCGCTCCGCAAGCAGCTGGATGGGATTGATGGTGATATCCAGGAGCTGGACGAACTGATCGACGAGATCCTGACCTACGCCCGGCTGGAACAGGGCGGGCCGGTGTTCTCCCTGCGCGAGCACTCGGTGACCGAGATTGTCCGGCAAGTGGTGTCCGAGCAGCAGGTGATTCGCCCGAACATCACCATTGACGCGGACATTGACGACGAAACCGAGCGCTGGTCGCTGTCCGATATCGAGCCCCGCTACATTCACCGGGCCATCCAGAACCTGGTCGGTAACGCCGGGCGCTACGCCAAGGGTCAGGTGGTGGTGCGCTGCCGGATGGATGAAGACAACTGCCGTATCGACGTTGAGGACGACGGCCCCGGCATTCCGGAGCAAGACTGGGAGAAAGTATTTACCGCATTTGCCCGGTTGGATGACAGCCGTACCCGCACGTCTGGTGGTTACGGCCTGGGGCTGTCGATCGTTCGCCGAATACTCTACTGGCACGGCGGGCAGGCCTTTGTCAGCCGCAGTGACACCCTCGGTGGTGCCCGGTTCAGTCTGGTGTGGCCGCGTCGGAAGCCGGAAGACGCGATAGTGTGAACTGGGCCTCACTGCCTCACCAGATGTAACAAAGCCGCTACACAACCGCTACTGAAGTCGCAACCCGCAGCGCCAATAATGGATCGTGTAAGGGATGACTTTTGAGGTTGTAGTTCTTACGAACTTTCCTTGTTTCATTCGTCATTTGAGGGCCGGTTTTCCGGCCCTTTTTTTTGGCCTCGCTCTCGTTTTTACGCTTCCGCTCCCCGTAACCCTCTTGCCTCCCGTGTTCTGCTGGTAGACTTGCCGAAAACACAAGGAGACGTTGTATGACCCGCTATCTGCTCGCCATCGACCAGGGCACCACCAGTTCCCGAGCCATCGTGTTTGACTCCAGGGGGCAAAGCGTCGGGGTGGCTCAGCAGGAGTTTCACCAGTATTTCCCCAGGGACGGCTGGGTTGAACATGATGCCCGGGAAATCTGGGACAGCACTCTGGAGGTCTGTCGCAAAGCCCTGGGAGAGGCCGGTATTGGCGCCGATCGCCTGGCCGGCATCGGCATCACCAACCAGCGTGAAACCACGGTGATCTG
>JBPEXU010000191.1:0-2209 GCA_052031225.1 Marinobacter sp.
CTTGGTCCGGATTATCGAAGCCCGGGCCTAATCCGGCCCGGGCAGGCCCAGGTTGAACTACACATCACGCCGCAGATCCGCCGGGATCGGGAAGTCCGGCATGCCCGGCTTCGGGCCACGGCCCTTGCGGAACTGGCGCAACTGGAATACGTAAGCCAGCACCTGAGCGATGGCCATGTAGAGACCATCGGGGATTTCCTCGCCCAGATCGGTGTTGTGATAGACCGCCCGGGTCAGCGGCGGTGTCCGAAGCACCTCCACTTTGTGCTCGCGGGCGATTTCCATGATCTTGAACGCCACCTGGTCGGCTCCCTTAGCCACCACCACCGGGGCGGACATGGTCTTCTGGTCGTATTTCAGCGCCACCGCGTAGTGGGTCGGGTTGGTAATGACCACATCGGCGGTCGGCACTTCCTGCATCATTCGCCGCTGCGCCATTTCCCGCTGCAACTGCCGGATCTTGCCTTTGACCTCCGGTTTGCCCTCGGTTTCCTTGTACTCGTCCTTCACCTCCTGCTTGGTCATGCGCAGCTTTTTCTGGTGATCGTAGATCTGAAACGGCACATCGATGGCGGCGATGATGATGGTGGCCGCAGCCATAAAGAAGAAGCTCCAGCCCAGCGTCCACAGCACATGCTCCATGGCGGGCACCACCGGCTCCTCGGCAATCGCCAGCAAGTCCTCGGTACGCAAGTCGAGAATCAGGATCGCCAGCGCCATCACCAGCCCCACCTTGGCGATGGCCTTGACCAGTTCAATCAGCGAACGCAGGGAGAACATGCGCCCGAGCCCCTTGATCGGATTCATGCGGCTGAGTTTGGGGGCGATGGCCTTGGTGCTGAACAGCAGTCCGCCGATACCGACCGAACCGATGATGGCGGCCACCAGCAGCAGAATCAGGATCGGCGACAGTGCCAGGGCCGCTTCTTTGGTGGAGGCAATGAGCTGCACACTCATGTGCCGGGTGTCGTAAATCGCCGAGCGTTCGAGCACGAAGCTGTCGCGCATGATCGCTTCGAGCGCGGCGCCCAGGCTGGCGCCAAACATCAGCAAGCCCGCGGCCCCGGCCATCAGCACGGCCATGGTGGCGAGTTCCCGCGAGCGCGCCGTCTGGCCCTCTTCCCGGGCCTTTTCCAATCGTCGGGGCGTCGCCTCTTCCGTTTTTTCCTGACTGTTGTCGTTTTCTTCAGCCATGATGCACCGGCGGTCAGAACGTTGGCGGTATCGGCCAGAGGCCGGACAAAAGGGTTACGGCTGGCCCTGCAACTGCCGCATAAAATCGAAGGTCTCCCGCGCGTACTGATCGAAATGCGGCAGGAAATTGGCGTGCAGCACCCAGATAGCAAACAATCCAAAAATCAGGCCAATCGGAAAGCCGAGGGCAAAGATGTTCATCTGCGGAGCCGCCCGGGTCATCACACCGAAGGCGATGTTGACGATCAGCACCGCCGACACCGCCGGCAGCGCCAGCAACATGGCCGAGGCAAACATCCAGCTGACCCGGTGCGCCAGATCCCAGACACCGGCCTGGCCCAAGCCGTCAAACCCGATCGGCAGGGTTCGGAAGCTTTCGATGAACACCTCGAACGCCACCAGATGGCCGTTCATCGCCAGAAACAGCAGGGTGATGGTGATGGTGTAGATCTGCGACAGCACCGGAACGTTCACGCCGTTGGCCGGATCGACCATGGACGCAAAGCCCAGGCCCATCTGCATGGCGATCATCTGGCCGGCGACGACGAACAGTTGCCACAGCGCGGTCAGGGCAAAGCCCATCCCGACACCGATCAGGATCTGCTGCAGGGTGATCACCACGGCATCGGCGCTCAATGCCTCAACCTGCGGCACCGGCGGAATCATGGGCACAATCAGAATGGTCATCAGCAGCGCCAGCCCCAGCCGAACCCGCGCCGGCACCAGCTGCGTGCCGAAGATAGGAATCACCATCAGGAAGCTGGCCAGCCGAAACAGCGGCCACAGGTGCTGGCCGACCCACTGGCCGATCAGGTCTGCACTGAACTCCGTGGGCAGCATCCGTCAGCCAATCAGATAGGGAATGCTGGCGATCAGACTGTTGGCGTGATCCAGCAACTGGGTCAGCATCCACGGCCCCCAGACGATGATCACGATCAGCGTGACCAGTAGTCGCGGCAGAAAGCTCAGGGTCTGCTCGTTGATCTGGGTCGCGGCCTGAAAGGTACTGACCACC
>JBPEXU010000192.1:0-3007 GCA_052031225.1 Marinobacter sp.
TCCACTTCCCGCACCGACATAAAGGCGGTACCACTCGATGGCAGGCGCTCACCAACCGCCAGGGCCGCCTTGGCGAAGGCCTCGTCGAAGCTCTCACCCAGCCCCATGACCTCGCCGGTGGATTTCATTTCCGGCCCCAGAATCGGGTCCACCGCCGGGAACTTGTTGAACGGGAACACGGACTCTTTCACCGCGTAGTAGTTCGGGACGATTTCCTCGGTAAAGCCCAGCTCCTTCAGGCTCTTGCCGGACATAACCCGGGCCGCCACGGCCGCCAGGGAAACGCCGATCGCCTTGGAGACGAACGGCACCGTCCGCGACGCACGGGGGTTAACCTCGATCACGTAGATCTCGCCGTCCTGCCACGCCAGCTGGACGTTCATCAGCCCGATCACATCCAGTTCGATGGCCATTTTCCGGACCGCATCGCGCATCTGATCCTGCACATCCTTCGGCAGGGTGTAAGGCGGCAGTGAACAGGCGGAATCGCCAGAGTGCACCCCGGCCTGTTCGATGTGCTGCATGATGCCTCCGATGACCACGTCGGTGCCGTCACTGATGGCATCGATATCGACCTCGATGGCGGCGTTCAGGAAGTGATCCAGCAGCACCGGGCTGTCGTTCGACACCAGCACCGCACTGCGCATGTAGCGCACCAGCTCGTCCTCGTCGTAGACGATTTCCATGGCCCGACCACCCAGTACGTAGGACGGCCGCACCACCAGCGGATAGCCGATCTCCCGGGCCGCCAGCACGCCTTCCTCGTGGCTACGGACCGTGGCGTTCTTCGGCTGCTTCAGACCCAGACGGGTGATCATCTGCTGGAACCGCTCGCGGTCTTCCGCCCGGTCAATGGCGTCCGGGCTGGTGCCGATGATCGGCACCCCGGCCGCTTCCAGCCCGCGGGCGAGTTTCAGCGGCGTTTGGCCACCGTACTGGACAATCACCCCCTTGGGCTTCTCGACGTGGATGATTTCCAGCACGTCTTCCAGGGTGATCGGCTCGAAGTAGAGCCGATCGGAGGTGTCGTAGTCGGTGGACACGGTTTCCGGGTTGCAGTTGATCATGATGGTTTCATAACCGTCCTCGCGCATCGCCAGGGCGGCATGAACACAGCAGTAATCGAACTCAATACCCTGACCAATCCGGTTCGGGCCACCGCCGATCACCACGATCTTCTCACGGTCGGACGGCTCAGCCTCGCATTCCTCCTCGTAGGTGGAATACATGTAGGCGGTATCGGAGGCAAATTCCGCCGCGCAGGTGTCCACGCGCTTGTACACCGGACGGATGTCCAGGTCGTGACGCAGCTTGCGCAGGCTCACTTCGGAAATGCCCAGCAGCTTGGCCAGGCGGGCATCGGAGAAGCCCTTGCGTTTGAGCCGGAACAGGGTGTCGCGATCGATGTCGGACTTGCCGGCGGATTTCAGCGCCTGCTCTTCCCGGATCAGGTCTTCGATCTGCACCAGGAACCAGGGGTCGACCTTGGTGTGCCGGAACACGTCGTCGACGCTCAGACCGGCGCGGAAGGCGTCGCCGATGTACCAGATGCGCTCGGCACCGGGCACGTTCAACTCCCGGGTTAGGGCTTCCCGGGCATTCTCGGACGCCAGGTCTTCCAGCTTCTCGTCAAACCCTTCGGACCCCACTTCCAGGCCGCGCAGAGCCTTCTGCAAGGATTCCTGGAAGGTACGACCAATCGCCATCACCTCACCGACCGACTTCATCTGAGTGGTCAGGCGGGCATCGGCCTGGGGGAACTTCTCGAAGGTAAACCGGGGAATCTTGGTGACGACATAGTCGATGCTGGGCTCGAACGAGGCCGGCGTGACGCCGCCGGTGATTTCATTGCGCAGCTCATCCAGCGTATACCCCACCGCCAGCTTGGCCGCCACCTTGGCGATCGGGAAACCGGTCGCCTTGGACGCCAGCGCCGAGGAGTGGGATACCCGCGGGTTCATCTCAATCACCACCATCCGGCCGGTGTCCGGGTTGATACCGAACTGAACGTTGGAGCCGCCGGTTTCGACACCGATCTCACGCAGCACCGCCAGCGAGGCGTTCCGCATGATCTGGTATTCCTTGTCGGTGAGGGTCTGAGCCGGCGCCACGGTGATGGAGTCGCCGGTGTGCACGCCCATGGCGTCGAAGTTCTCAATGGAGCAGACGATGATGCAGTTGTCGTTCTTGTCCCGAACGACCTCCATCTCGTACTCCTTCCAGCCAATCAGGGATTCGTCGATCAGCAGCTCGTTGGTGGGCGACAGATCCAGGCCGCGCTGGCAGATCTCTTCGAATTCGTCCTTGTTGTAGGCGATACCACCGCCGGAACCGCCCATGGTGAACGACGGACGGATGATGCACGGAAACCCGATCTCTTCGGCGACTTTCCAGGCTTCGTCCATGGAATGGGCGATGGCCGCGCGCGGACATTCCAGACCGATCTTCTTCATCGCCTTGTCGAAACGGTCCCGATCCTCGGCCTTGTCGATGGTGTCGGCGTTGGCGCCGATCATCTCTACGCCGTGTTTCTCCAGCACCCCGTGCTTTTCCAGATCCAGCGCACAGTTGAGCGCGGTCTGGCCGCCCATGGTGGGCAACAGGGCATCCGGTTTTTCCTTTTCGATGATCTTCTCGACCGTCTCCCAGGTGATGGGCTCAATGTAGGTAGCATCGGCCATGACCGGATCGGTCATGATGGTGGCCGGGTTGGAGTTCACCAGAATGACCCGGTAGCCCTCTTCGCGCAGGGCCTTACAGGCCTGGGCACCGGAGTAGTCAAATTCACACGCCTGCCCGATCACGATGGGGCCGGCGCCCAGGATCAGGATGCTCTTGATGTCGGTACGTTTGGGCATGTCTCGATTAACCTGTCAGCAACATTGAAATTCTTGCGGCGCCATGCACGGCGCCGGTGACCTTACCGTTCAGACGCCGTCAGGCGGACCGCGCTTCCATCAGCCGGATAAACTCGTCAAACAGGGGCGCCACGTCATGGGGGCCGGGA
>JBPEXU010000193.1:0-7907 GCA_052031225.1 Marinobacter sp.
GCCTCCACCGACCACCACCAGGTCGTAGGTTTCGTTTTCGGAAGGGAGTTCCCGTGGGTGTGCGGAGGTCGACATCGTCAATCCACCAGTGTGCCCGGATTGAGCAGGGCATCCCCGTCGAAGTGCTGACAGAGCGCGCGGATCGCGGACATGCCAAGCTGGCCCTTCTCAACCGGCAGGAACGGCGCGTGGTCTTTGCCGACCCCGTGCTGGTGGCTGATGGTGCCACCGTTCTGGACGATCAGCTCGGAGGTGGTGGTCTTGAGGGTGCGCCAGCGCGCCAGGGTTTCCGGATAACTGCTGGCGGCCCGGAACACATAGGTGGTGTAGATGCTGCATCCCTGACCGTAGAAATGGGACAGGTGGGTGAAAACGTGAACCCGCTCGCCGTCAGCATTCAGGCATTCCCGAAGATTGGACTCAATGCGCGCCACCAGATTGTCGACGTTCGACCAGTCGGTTGCCGTTTCCAGGGTATCCACCGCGTAACCCATCTGCCACAGCGCTTCTCGGAGATAGGGCATGGTGAAGCGTTTTTCTGCCCACTTCTGACCCATCCGGGTGCCGGTGTAGACACCGTGATGGCGCCGGCACAGCTTGCGGGCCTGGCGCAGAGTCGACCGGCATTGGCTGGCTGTGCCGGTGACACCAAAGGTCATCATGCATTTACTCTCGCCGGCGCCGCGCAGGGCAAGGAATCGTTCCATCAGGGCGATGAGGCCGGGGTGTCCCGCCAGCGCCAGCTGGGTTTCGGTTTCCACGGCATTGCTCAGGCGCAGCATGGACAGCGGCACCCGGTCCTGAACCAGGGCCCGGCACGCGTCCCGCGCGCTGCGCCAGTCCGGGAAAAACACCACGTGGAAAGACTCTTGCTCGGGCAGTTTGCTGACCCGGACTTTGACCTCGGTGATGATACCCAGCCGGCCTTCCGATCCGAGAATGATTTCCCGAATGTCCGGCCCGGCGCTGGACGCCGGAAACGTGGGAAGGGTCAGGGTGCCCTGCAGGGTTTCGATCCGGCCGCCGGCAAACAGCTGTTCGATCCGGCCGTAGCGGAGCGATTGCTGCCCGCTGGAACGCGACGCCACCCAGCCGCCGACGGTGGACAGTTCGAACGATTGCGGGAAGTGACCCATTGTGTAGCCGTGCGCTCGCAGCTGTGACTCGACCAGAGGGCCGGGGGTGCCGGCGCCAAAGGTGGCGATCTGGCTCTCGGTGTCCAGGTCCATCAGGCGATTCATTGCGCCCATATCCACCGTCAGTACCGGGCCTTGGTCGCCAATTGGATTGATGTGGCCAGCCACGCTCGTGCCGCCACCGTAGGGAATCACTGTGACGGTGTGCTGGCGCGCGTAGGCCAGCAGTTTTTGTACATCCTCACTGGTTTCAGGGCGGGCGACGCCGTCCGGATAGGCGCCGATGTCACCACTGCGCAGCGCCAGCCAGTCCGGCAGGCTCTGGCCGCGGGCATGCCTCACCCGGCACTCGGGGCTCCGGTCGATCAGGTCGTCGACCTCCGGGTCCGCCGGCAGCCGGGATTCGGGCACCTGCTCGCAAACCGCTTCCAGGCGGGCATCCGGCAGCGGTGTGCCCGGACCGATTCGGGCCTCAAGAAAGCGGTGTCCTTCCGGCGGCAGCTCCAAAGAAAACTGGTCGTCGCCCCAGCCATTCCAGCGTCTCATTCCATTTACTCCATCGGTCATTGGGTATGGCAGGCATTCTAACGGGCTGTGACACCGGGTCACTGTCGGCTCCCGACAATCCGGCTGTCATTTACCGACAGCCCGGTGGGAATGCTATTGCCGGAGGGTCTCGGTGAGTCGTTTGTTGAGTTCCTGCCAACGGGACAGCTTCTCCGCCTCGCCAATGCGCTTGCGCTCGCGGCCCGATTGGTTCAGCCAGAGCCCCTCACCATTAAAGCTGTAAACAGGTTCTAAATCAGTGCGTTGAGAGGCTGGCTTAATCTCATTTGTTAAGTTGTCGAGGATCAGTGGGTCGGCGTCCGGTCGCGAATACCAGGCCAGCACCATGTGCGCCTGGTTCAGTTCCAGCGCTTTGACATAGACAATGCGCAACTGATCGTCCGGAACCCCCATGGATTTGAGGGTGAGGTACTTGGCGATGGAAAAGTCCTCGCAGTCGCCGCCGTTGGTGGTCAGCAGTTCCACCGGCGTCGCCCAGTAGTCCTCTTCGCCCCAGTGGCGTATGTCACTGACAAAGCGAACGCGATTGAAAAACGAATTGGTCAGACGGAGCTGTCGTTCGATCGGCGCGTTCTTGGCCAGGGCGTGCAGCCGTTGCCAGTCTTCCAGGCGCTGGTGGGCCTCGGCTCCGAACTCGTTCATGACATAGCGCATGAGCCGGTCACTCAG
Organism: Marinobacter sp.; assembly: GCA_052031225.1. Classification (GTDB taxonomy): domain Bacteria; phylum Pseudomonadota; class Gammaproteobacteria; order Pseudomonadales; family Oleiphilaceae; genus Marinobacter. Next base: position 2,373 of record JBPEXU010000193.1, read on the forward strand.
CTCAACGGCACCGACGACCGACGCCAGCAGAAGCACCGGCAGCAGGCGGCAGCGGCGGCGATGCAATCCCAGCGCGGCCGTTGCCATGGCGGAACCTCAGTTACTGTTCCGCAGGCGTTCGCGAAGCTGTTCGAGACGCCGGCGAATTTCCTCCCGGCGGGCCTGCTCAGCATCGGGCGAGACGGCTTGCGAAGGCGTGGCCTGGGGGCGTGGTGGAGGTGTCGCGGCAGCCTCTGCCGAAGGCGGGGGAGGTGTCGCCAGGGCGATGTCCGCACGTTCTTCGGTTTCCGGGAAATACAGGTTCTCCAGTTTCCCGGACCGCTCGATGACAACCCGGTTGGGAAAAACTGTTCGGAGCGTCGCGCCACCGGGCAACTCGTCGCCCACCAGATAGGCTTCGGTCTTGCGCTTATCGTCTTCAATCAGCGCGCTGCCGGGAAAATCGCCGTCGGCGGCGAGAACGCCCCGGAGATACAGCCTCAGATTGGTTTCGGGGAGGTTTTCGGTACTCTGAGGCTGAGATGTCTGTTCTGCCGCGAGTGAGCCGAACAGTTCCAGTACCGCGAGGTTCACCTGCGGCGCCCTGGTTTCCGGGGTGTCGACCTGCTGAACCGTGACCGCCGCCGTCGCCGTTTCCGGTTGCCGGTCTTCCTGCCAGAACCGGTAACCCTGATAGGCCGTTGTGGCCAGCATGGCGGCGCCGGCCACCATGGCCAGTAACAGTGGGAGGCGGGTTTGGAATGACTGCATCAATCGTCCTGAGTGCTTATAAGGCGAGCCGGAAAGGCCCACACGTTATCAGACAGCAATGGTTAAGTCGCAGTATAGTGTATAGAGTTATTCAGCGGGTCCATATCCTGTGGTAGCCTTTTTGAATTGATTGAATCAAAAGGAATTCCGGAACAGGCGCGGCTACCTCCTGCCGATTTCCGGAACGTCTGATAAGAACGGGGATGACCTTGACCACCGAAACCGAATTGCAGTCGCCGGAGGCGCCGTTGGGACGCCTGCCGTTTACCTTTGCCAAACGCAACGGCGTCATTCTTACCCGTTCGGAAGACGGCGAGCCGGTTATCCTTGTTCGTCCAGGCGCCTCCCACACCGCGCTGGCCGAGGCGAACCGGGTCAGCGGCGGCCGGGCACGATTTTCGACCATTGACCCCGACAGCTTCGATCAGGCGCTCAACGCCGCCTATCAGAACGATTCGGCCGAAGCCATGCAGATGGTGGAGGGCATCGGTGACGACATGGACCTGGCGTCGTTGGCCGATTCGGTGCCTGAAACCGAAGACTTGCTGGAGCAGGAAGACGACGCGCCGATCATTCGACTGATCAACGCCATCCTGACCGAGGCGGTCAAGACCAACGCCTCGGACGTCCACATTGAAACCTATGAAAAACAGTTGATCGTGCGCTTCCGTATCGATGGCGTACTGAGAGAAGTGGTGCAGCCAAAACGCGCGCTGGCGCCGCTGCTGGTCTCCCGGATCAAGGTGATGGCGAAACTGGACATCGCCGAAAAACGGGTGCCTCAGGATGGCCGTATCGCGCTGCGTGTGGCCGGGCGCGAGGTGGATATCCGGGTGTCGACCATGCCGTCATCGAGCGGCGAGCGGGTGGTTCTGCGGCTGCTCGATAAGCAGGCCGGCGCCATCCGGCTGGAATCGCTGGGCATGGCTGGCCGGGATCTGAACATTCTGCGCAAGCTGATCCACCGCCCCTACGGCATCCTGCTGGTGACCGGTCCGACCGGTTCCGGTAAATCCACCACGCTCTATGCCTCGCTCCAGGAAATCAACGATCGCAGTCGTAACATCCTCACGGTTGAAGATCCGATCGAATACAACCTGCCGGGTATCGGCCAGACTCAGGTCAACCCGAAGGTGGATATGACCTTTGCCCGCGGCCTGCGTGCGATCCTGCGTCAGGACCCGGATGTTGTGATGATCGGCGAGATCCGGGATCTCGAAACCGCGGAAATCGCAGTGCAGGCCAGTTTGACCGGCCACCTGGTGCTGTCGACACTGCACACCAATACGGCGGTTGGCGCGATCACCCGACTGATGGACATGGGCATCGAACCCTTCCTGATTTCCTCCAGCCTGGTGGGGATCGTGGCCCAGCGCCTGGTGCGTGTACTGTGCGCCGAATGCCGCGAGCCCTACACGCCGACGGCGGAACACTGTGAGTTCCTGCAGCAAGACCCGGCCAATCCTCCCACCATTTTCCGGGCCAAGGGCTGTGATCACTGCAATCAGCTGGGTTATCGCGGGCGTATCGGCATCTACGAGGTGGTGGAAATCAATGAAGAAATCAGCCACCTGATCCACAAACGCGCCGGCGAGCTGGAGCTGGAGAAAGCCGCCCGTACCCGGGGGCCAAGTATTCACGCGGACGGTGTCCAGAAAATACTGGAAGGGGTGACCACCGTGGAAGAGGTACTCCGCGTCACCCATCGGGGCAAATAACCGATGCCCGCGTTCGAATACAAGGCCCTGGATGCCCGGGGTAAACAAAAGCAAGGTGTACTCGAAGCCGATGCCCCGCGCGCGGTTCGTCAGCAGTTGAGAGAACGTGGGCTGACGCCGCTGGCGGTTGAACCCGCGATTGAGAAACAGTCCCGAACCAGCCCGCTGAGTGGCCGTGGTTCGCTTGCGGCGGCGGATCTGGCGCTGGTGACCCGCCAGCTGGCGACCCTGATCCAGTCCGGCATTCCGGTGGAACAGGCGCTGAGCGCGGCCGCTCAGCAGTCCGGCAAACCCCGCATCCGCAGTATGCTGATTGCGATTCGCGCCAAGGTCATGGAAGGCTACAGCCTGGCCGACAGCCTGGCCGAATTCCCTCGGGCGTTTCCGAGGTTGTACCGGTCCACCGTGGCCGCCGGTGAGCATGCCGGTCATCTGGATCTGGTGCTGAACCGCCTGGCCGATTACACCGAGAGTCGTCAGGAATCGCGCCAGAAAATCCAGCTGGCGGCGATTTACCCCATCATTCTGACGGTGGTTTCCCTCGGCATTGTGGTGTTCCTGCTGACCTATGTCGTTCCGGACATCATTGAGGTCTTCGTCCGGCAGGGCCAGGAGTTGCCCGCGCTGACCGCTGCGATGTTGTCGGCGTCGGAATTTCTTGGTAACTACGGTGTCTACCTTCTTATCTTGCTGCTGCTGATGGTGATGGCGTTTCGCGTCGGCCTCCGGCGGCCCGGTTTCCGAATGCGGTTTCATCGCTGGTTGCTGCATCTTCCGATGGTGTCCGGCATGGTCCGTGGGGTAAATACCGCCCGGTACGCCAGTACCCTGAGCATTCTCACCACCAGCGGCGTGCCGTTGGTGGACGCCATGCGCATCGCCGGCGAGGTGTTATCCAACGATTATCTTCGGCAGCAGCTGAAGGAGGCAGCACGGAAGGTCAGTGAAGGTGGGTCCTTGCATCGGGCCCTGGATCAGACCGGCTACTTTCCGCCGATGATGCTGCACATGATCGCCAGTGGCGAGGCCAGCGGCGAGCTGGACAGCATGCTGGAGCGCACGGCCCGGATGCAGGAAAACACGCTGCAGTCCAAGATTGCGGCGATTGTGGGCCTGTTCGAGCCGATGATGCTGGTGGTGATGGGCGCGGTCGTGATGATTATTGTGCTGGCCATCATGTTGCCGATACTGAATATGAGTAACCTGGTGGGCTAGACCACCTCTGCTGGTCGAACCCCATCCTACGGGCACGGAAACCCAACCAATGACGAGTGACACAATGACGAGCAAGAACCGAATTCCAACAACTTCCCAGCGCGGCTTCACACTGATTGAAATCATGGTGGTGATGGTCATTCTTGGTCTGCTGGTGGCCATTGTGGCCCCGAACATCATGGGCCGGAGTGACCAGGCCAAAATCACCATCGCCGAGACCCAGTTGAAGAACATTCAAAGTGCGCTGGATCTGTACCGGCTGGACAACAGCCATTATCCGTCCACCCAGCAGGGCCTGGACGCGCTGATTTCCAAGCCCAGCGGCAGTCCCGAGCCCAAGAACTGGAATCCGGATGGCTATCTCAAGAGTATTCCCGAGGACCCCTGGGGCAATGAGTATCAGTACGTCAGCCCGGGCACCGAGGGGCCTTACGACCTCTACTCACTGGGCTCGGATGGCCAGGAAGGTGGCGACGGGGACGCAGCGGACATCAGTGTCTGGAAAGCCAAGGGCTGATAGAACGTGCAAACCCGGGCAGGCCAGGGCGGCTTTACCCTGATCGAGATCCTTGTCGTCCTGATTGTGGTCGGATTTCTGGCGTCACTGGCGGTGTTCACCCTCGGCGGCGGATCTCAGCAGCGGGAGCTGGAGAATAAAGTCCGGGAACTGTACCTCCTGATGCAAACCGCGCAGGAACAGGCGGTGCTCAACAACGCCGAACTGGGTGTGATTGTCGATGACGGCGGCTATCGGTTCGTGGCGTTCCAGGACGCGGAAAGGGTCTGGGATGAGACCGGCGAACCGGTTTTCCGGCCGCGCACCTTGCCGGACTGGCTGGTGGTTGCGGAGTACATCGAGAACGATGCGCCCAGACTGGCCTCGTCGGAAGACCGGAACCTGCCGGACATCGTGTTTTTTTCCAGTGGCGAGACCACCCCTTTCGAGCTTGAATTCACGGTAGGCAAAGACACCGATTTTCGACATGTGCTGGCGTCGGACGGTGTCTCTGGCCTGTTCTGGCGCAAACCGGGAGAGGATGACCCGTCGTGAATCCGTGCAGCCGCGGCTTTACCCTGATCGAAGTTCTGGTTGCCCTGCTGATTTTTGGCCTGGTCGCGGTAACGGCCGCCGACGCCGGCAGCCAGTACATCAGCGGCTACGAACGGGTGCGGGACAAAACCCTGGCGAGCTGGCTGGCGGACAACCGGATCAACGAATTGAGGCTTCAGGAAAACCTGCCCGGTATTTCCGAGAATGCCAAGGACACCGATTTTGGCGCCTTTCGCTGGCGAGTCACCACGCGGGTCCTGGGCACCGAAGATCCGGACATGCGCCGGATTGAGGTCGCGGTGGCGAAATACCGGGACGAAACCGGTGACCCGGCTCCGATTCACACCTTGTCCGCGTTTCTGGCCACCCGCTGATGCAACCGCTCAAACTCCGCCACCGTCACTCTGGCTTTACCCTCATGGAGGTGTTGATCGCGGTCGCCATCACCGCGGTCATCGGCCTGGGCGTCTGGCAGGTGCTTAGCAGTGTTGTAACGGCCAGGGACCGGGTCAACACCCTGGCGGAGTCCTTCGATGGTCTGCAACGAACCATGCTGTTGCTGGAGCGGGATCTGACCCAGGTGGTCAACCGGCCTGTCAGAAACATCTATGGCGACTTCGAACCCTCGTTTACCAGCCGGGAGAACGGCTATGCGCTATTGCTCACCCGGCAGGGCTGGCGCAACCCGCTGGGGCTTCGCCGGAGCGCCTTGCAACGGGTGGGCTGGGAGTACACCGGGTCGGAGCTGCGCCGTCACTACTGGCCGGTGGTGGATCAGGGGCAGGACACGGAAGCCGAAGA
>JBPEXU010000194.1:0-5361 GCA_052031225.1 Marinobacter sp.
CAATGAGGAAACCGAAGGGCTGATGGTGATTCTGGTCAGTGACACGCCGGTGGCGCTTGACCTGCCGCCGACGGTGGAACTGGTCATCGAAGAAACCGATCCCTCCATCAAAGGCGGCTCGGCGACCGCGCGCACCAAGCCGGCGAGACTGACCACCGGGCTGGTGGTGCAGGTGCCTGAGCACATTGCCACCGGCGACCGGATCAAGATCAACGTTGAGGAACGCCGATTCCTGAGCCGGGTCTGATTAGTCGGTCACCTCATACTCCTGCCGCGGCGCGAGGCGCAGAAACACGCCGAGCGACGCGAGCAGCAGGGCGGTGCTGACAATGATGGCGACCGGGTAATACAGGTTGCCGGCCAGATCCAGCTGGCTGTACTTGATGATCATGATCAGCCCCTCCAGCGACATCGCCACACAGACGGTGCCGATGAACCGGGGCAGGGTGCGGCGCAGCATGGTGACAATGTCGTGGATTTCCGAGCGCCCGCTGTATTCCGAGCGTACCACCATCGCCAGCTCGTACACCGCCAGGGCGATGATGCCCCCGTTAACCCCCTTGATCAGCGCCTGCATCAGATTCTGGCCGTCGCCCAGATGGTCGATCACCTCAAGGGTGGTGGCGCCCAGCAGGGTAAAGGACAGGGCGAAAAACAGGTAGGAAAACAGCCTGGCGAACAGTGCCCGGACCGGTATTTTCGGCCAGTTGTCGATCATCGTTGGTCGTTGCCTCGCTCGCTCTGAAGTGTCTCGAATCCAGACAGTCAGCCTAACCTGTCGCGGTTTGGCCGGCGCTTAACGCAGCCTTAGGGTTTGTTAATCCCACGGCCGAATCCGGTCTAAACTGACAGTAGGAACCGGATCGGGGCGATGGCCCTGAGGAGTGCGCTGGCGTGACCAGGCTGTCAAAGGGGGCCCAGCACTACGTTCTGATGCTGATCCCGAGTCTGATCCGGGATATTGAGGCGCTGGGCCTGCCGAAAATCATACGAACCTCCGGCTTTTCCGAGCGGGAGGTCACTTCCCTCTATTTTGAATTCCTGGCCATCAATCGGGTCCTGCCGGCGACGCCGGAGCGCATTGCACCGGAGATCTGGGAGCATCTGGTGTACTGCGTCCAGGTCATGAGTGCGATGGTCAATGCGGCGTCGCTGGACGACCTGATCCAGGCCCGGGAGCAAGCGGTCCGGAAGTACCTGCCGCACGCCCGTCAGGCGCTGGAAGCGGAGTTCCAGGAGCAGCGCCGGGAAGGCGCGGTCGAATTCCGGCTGGCGACACTGCTGCGCCAGGACGGCACCCCCGAACACTCCCGCGAGGTGTGTATGGAAGCCATTCGGCGCGAGCGCGAGCAGCGTTTTGACGCGGTCAAAGACATGACCACCGAGGGGTTGAACGCCTGTCAGGCGGAGATCGTCGAAGCCGCCAAGGCCTTCGTGGTGCGGGAAATGGCCGAGGCCCCGGACGATTTCGATGTTCTGGATCTGGTGGTCCGGCTGCTGGATCTGTTGCGGCTGGTACTGGAGCTGGAAAAACGCGCGCCGGTGGGCGCTGGCGACGACAGCGCGGAGCTGTCGGTGGAGCGTATCCTGCTGGGCCTGGGCAACGTGCTGTACAAGCACGAGTTGGGGCTGGCCGCCACCGGCTGACGCGCTCCGGCCGGATCAGAGGCCAGCGTCGATCACGTTTTCCATCACCACAAAGGTGCTGGTCTGCAACACGTGGGGCAGGTTCGATATCTGCTCGCCCAGCACTTGCCGGTATTCCGCCATGTCCCGGGTCCGGATCTTGAGCAGGTAGTCGAAGTTGGCGGCCATCATATGGCACTGCTCCACCGCGGCAATCTCCCGGACCGCCTTGTTGAACAGGGCCAGCGCCTTGCTGCTGGTGTCGTTGAGGGTGACCTGGGCGAACGCGATGTGCGCCAGCCCGAGCTTGGTCTGGTTCACCAGCGCGGTATAGCCGGTGATGAAGCCCTGCTCCTCCAGGCGTCGCATCCGCACCTGACACGGGGTCTTGGACAGGCCAACGCGGGACGCCAGTTCGGTCACGGTGATTCGGCCGTTTTTCTGCAGTTCCCGCACGATGGCGAGGTCGATCCGATCGAGGTCGGCCATGGCTGCTATCCTTGGGTGAAAAGGTTCAGAGTGGTGGGTTTAGTCGAATTTACTGATATTACGAAAATTTCAGGAAAAATGACATTTCGGGTTTTTCTAAAAAGAAGTTTAGTGCTGCGTTATCGCCATTTATAGGAAAAATGCACGCTTTTGCTTGGTTAAAATGCGGTCAAGACTCAAACAACTAGGAGGGTACGACCATGACAAGCCAGCAATCGGTAACGCCGGATCTGACTCAACGTCGCCAGGCCATCCGGGAAAACTACCTGGCCGACGAGTACGAGGTGATTCACCGGCTGATTGCCGACGCCAATTTGTCCCAGGCTGAGCGCGAGGCTTTCTCCGCCCGTGCCGCCGAGCTGGTTCGTAGCGTCCGCAGCAGCGCCCGTCCGACCATCATGGAAAAGTTCCTGGCCGAATACGGGCTCACCACCAAAGAAGGCGTGGCACTGATGTGCCTGGCCGAGGCCCTGCTCCGGGTGCCCGATACCCTGACCATCCACGACCTGATCGAAGACAAGATCACCTCCGGGAACTGGGGCGCCCACGTGGGCAAGGCGTCGTCGTCGCTGATCAACACCACCACCATCGCGCTGCTGATGACCAGCAACCTGCTGAAGGATTCCGAGCGCCAGAGTGTCGGTGAGACCCTGCGCAAGCTGGTCAAGCGACTGGGCGAGCCGGTGGTGCGCAAGGTGGCTGCGCAGGCGATGAAAGAAATGGGCCGGCAGTTCGTTCTCGGTCGCGACATCGAAGAGGCCCAGGACCGTGCCCGGTCCTACATGGAGCGCGGCTACACCTATTCCTACGACATGCTGGGCGAGGCGGCCCGCACCGACGCCGACGCCGAGCGCTACTACCGCGCTTACGCCACCGCCATCGACAGCATCAGCAAAAATTGCCAGGGCGATGTCCGCACCAACCCCGGTATTTCGGTCAAACTGTCTGCGCTGCTGGCACGCTACGAGTATGGCCAGAAAGCGCGGGTGATGAACGAGCTGGTGCCCCGCGCCCTGGACCTGGCGAAAAAAGCGGCGGCGGCCAACATGGGCTTCAACATCGACGCCGAAGAACAGGACCGGCTGGACCTGTCGCTGGACGTGATCGAAGCCATCCTGTCCGACCCCGCCCTGAAAGACTGGGACGGCTTCGGTGTGGTGGTGCAGGCGTTCGGCAAGCGGGCGTCGCAGACCCTCGACTGGCTCTACGCCCTGGCGCAGAAGCTGGATCGCCGGATCATGGTCCGGCTGGTCAAGGGCGCCTACTGGGACGCCGAGATCAAACGCGCCCAGGTGATGGGTCTGGATGGCTTCCCGGTCTTTACCCGCAAGGCCTGCAGCGACGTGTCCTACCTCGCCTGCATCCGCAAGCTGTTGGGCATGACCGACCGCATTTACCCGCAGTTCGCAACCCACAACGCGCACTCGGTGTCGGCGGTACTGGAACTGGCCAAGGATCTGGACCGCAGCAAGTTCGAATTCCAGCGCCTGCACGGCATGGGTGAGTCTCTGCACGACCAGGTACTTCGGGACAGCGGCGTGCCCTGTCGGATCTACGCGCCGGTCGGCGCCCACAAAGACCTGCTGGCGTACCTGGTGCGCCGGCTGCTGGAGAACGGCGCCAACAGCTCGTTTGTAAACCAGATTGTCGATACCCGCATCACGCCGGAGCAGATTGCCCGGGACCCGATCCAGATCGTGCTGGATCTGGGCCGGGACATCTCAAGCAAGGCCATTGTGCCGCCGGCCCGGATTTTCGGCGATCAGCGTCGCAACTCCAAGGGCTGGGACATCACCGACCCGGTGACCGTGGCGGAGATCGAAGCGGGCCGTGGCCGGTTCCGGGATCATCAGTGGCAAGGTGGCCCCATGCTGGCGGTGGACGCCGGCAGCAGCGACGTGCACGAGGTGCGTAACCCGGCCAATCCGGACGATCTGGTGGGCCACATCACCTTCACCTCCGAGGCCGACATCGACGCCGCGCTGGACGCGGCCCGGACCGGTTTCGAGCGCTGGTCGGCGGTGCCGGTGGAGGAGCGCGCGGCGCTGGTCCGTAAGGTCGGCGATCTGTACGAGCAGCACGCCCACGAGCTGTTCGCGCTGACCACCCGGGAGGCGGGCAAGTCGCTGCTGGATGCGGTGGCTGAAATCCGCGAGGCGGTGGACTTTGCCATGTTCTACGCCAACGAAGCGGTGCGTTACCAATACGCCGGCGAGTCCCGTGGTGTGATCTGCTGTATCTCGCCCTGGAACTTCCCGCTGGCGATCTTTACCGGCCAGATTCTGGCCAACCTGGCGGCGGGCAATGCCGTGGTCGCCAAGCCGGCGGAACAAACCTCCTTGCTCGCCTGCCGGGCGGTGGAACTGATGTACCAGGCCGGCATCCCACGGGACGCCATCCAGTTGCTGCCGGGCACCGGTGCCACCGTCGGTGCCGCGTTGACCGCCGATGGTCGGGTCAACGGGGTGTGCTTCACCGGCTCCACCGCGACCGCTCAGCGCATCAACAAGGTCATGGCCGAACACATGGAGCCGGACGCCCCTCTGGTGGCGGAAACCGGCGGCCTCAACGCGATGATCGTGGACTCCACCGCGCTGCCCGAGCAGGTGGTGCGGGACGTGCTGGCGTCGTCGTTCCAGAGCGCCGGCCAGCGCTGTTCGGCGCTGCGGATGCTGTACGTCCAGAAGGACATCGCCGACCACCTGCTGGAGATGCTGTATGGGGCCATGGACGAGCTGAGCATCGGCGACCCCTGGCTGCTGTCCACCGATGTCGGCCCGGTCATCGACGAAACCGCCAGGAAGAAGATCACCGAGCACTGCCGGAAGTTCGAGCAACAGGGCAAACTGCTGAAAAAGCTGGATGTGCCTGAGCGGGGCCTGTTTGTTTCCCCGGCGGTGCTGAAAGTCAGCGGTATCGAGGAGCTGGAAGAGGAAATTTTCGGCCCGGTGCTGCACGTGGCGACCTTCGAGGCCAAGGACATCGATAAGGTGGTCGATGCCGTCAACGCCAAGGGCTACGGCCTGACCTTCGGTATCCACAGCCGGGTCGACCGGCGCATTGAACACATCGTCAGCCGGATTCGGGTCGGCAACACCTACGTCAACCGGAACCAGATCGGCGCCATTGTCGGTTCCCAGCCGTTCGGCGGTGAGGGGCTGTCCGGCACTGGCCCGAAGGCGGGTGGGCCGCAGTATGTCCGTCGCTTCCTGCGCGGCGACACCATCGAGCTGCCGGCACCGGCCG
>JBPEXU010000195.1:0-8061 GCA_052031225.1 Marinobacter sp.
TCCACCGCATCAATCCGCAGCTCCCGGGGCATGGAGAACACGATATTCTCCTCCCGTCCGGCGACTTCCTGCGGCTCTTCGCCGCCCAGCTCCCGCAGCCGGGCGATAACATCGCTGACCAGCACTTCGGGGGCGGAGGCGCCGGCGGTGACGCCGACAACCTGTTTGCCCTCAAGCCAGGCGGGATCGATCTGGCCGGCGCTGTCGATCAGATGCGCGGGGGTGCCCATCCGCTCCGCCAGCTCCCGGAGTCGATTGGAATTGGAGCTGTTGGGGGAGCCGACCACCAGCATCAGGTCACAATCGCCGGCGAGCTGCTTCACCGCGTCCTGACGGTTCTGGGTGGCGTAGCAGATGTCGTCTTTGCGAGGGCCCTGAATCTCCGGGAAACGGCGACGCAATGCATCAATCACCCTGGCGGTGTCGTCCATCGACAGCGTGGTCTGGGTCACATAGGACAGCCGGGACGGGTCCCGGACCTCCAGTTTGTCCACATCGGCCTCGTCTTCGACCAGATAAATGTCTCCGCCGCTGCTCCGGTCGTACTGCCCCATGGTGCCTTCGACTTCCGGGTGGCCGTGGTGGCCGATCAGCACGCACTCGCGGCCATCGCGACTGTAGCGCATCACTTCCATATGCACTTTGGTGACCAGCGGGCAGGTGGCGTCGAACACTTTCAGGCCCCGGCGTTCGGCTTCCTTCTGGACCGCCTGGGACACCCCATGGGCGCTGAAAATCACCAGAGTGTCGTCCGGCACTTCGTCCAGCTCGTCGACAAAGATGGCACCGCGTTCGCGCAGGTTGTCGACGACGAATTTATTGTGGACCACTTCGTGGCGCACGTAGATGGGGGCACCGAACACGTCCAGCGCCCGGTTGACGATTTCAATGGCGCGATCAACGCCGGCACAAAAGCCTCGGGGATTTGCCAGTCGGATTTGCATAGTCAGTGCGCCGTTCCTGCGGGTTCGACATCCACGATTTCCACCTCGAACTCCAGTGTACGCCCTGCGAGCGGGTGATTGAAATCCACCTCGACTTCGTCCCCTTCGACCCGCACCACCACACCGGGCAGCTCCTGCTGACGGGCATCGGCAAACGAGACCACCACGCCCGGCTCAAGGACCATGTCGGCACTGAAGTCGTGGCGTTTAAACAGCTGGACATTGCTGGGATTGTGCTGGCCGAAGCCTTTTTCCGGGCTGACTTCAAAGGTCTGCCGGTCGCCGGCTTTCATGCCGAACAGCAACGCCTCAAAATTTTCCGGCAGGTTACCGTCGCCGATTTCCAGGGTTGCGGGCGCTTTTTCGAAGGTGGAATCCACCACCTCGCCGCCCTGGATTTTCAGGGCGAAATGCAGGGTCACCCGGGTCCCCTTATCGACAGGCAGTTCGTTCATGACTGCGAATCACTCCTCTCGTCGTCGCCGCCACCGGCGGGGTTACGAAACATATCGAGAATCATCATGGCGGCGCCGATGGTAATGGCGGTATCGGCCAGGTTAAAGGCAGGGAAATGCCAGTCCTGCCAGTAGAAATGCAGGAAATCCACGACGTAACCATGCACCACGCGATCGTAGACGTTGCCCAGGGCGCCGCCGAGAATAAGTACGATGGCCACCGCGGTCCAGGTTTCCTCCGGCTGCAGTTTTCTTAACCAGCCCACCAGAAGCACACTGACCACCAGCGCCAGCGATACGAAAAACCAGCGCTGCCAGCCCGCCGCCTCGGCGAGAAAACTGAACGCGGCACCGGTATTGTGCAGCAGCGTCAGGTTGAACATAGGCACCACCGGCACCGGCACGCCGTAGGTAAGCAGGGCACTGGCCAGCGCTTTCGTGCCCAGATCCAGCACCACCACCAGCAGCGCCAGCCACAACCATTTCATCTGAGAACCCACGGTCTGGTTCGCCATGGCAGCATCCATCAGGCGAACGCCCGCGCTTCGCCCTGCCCTTCGACGTTGGACACGCAGCGACCACACAGATCTTCGTACGCGTGGTTCTGACCAACGTCTTCACGATGGTGCCAGCAGCGCTCACACTTGGCGTGCTGGGTCGGGGTTACCCGCACCATCAGTCCCTCAACGGCGGTTTGTTCGGCGCCGCCGGCCTCGCTGACCGGCCGGACAGTCGCCTCGGAGGTAATCAGCACAAAGCGGAGTTCCTCGCCCAGCCGCTGCAGGCGCGCCGCCAGATCCCCTTCGCAGTAGAGGGTGACTTCCGCGCTCAGTGAGCCCTTGATCTCGCCCCGAGCGCGGGCCTCTTCGAGGCATTTGTTCACCGCCTCTTTGACCCGATAGATGTCCCGCCAGTAGTCGCGGCCCAGTTCGAAGTCGTCCGGCAGTGCGGTCAGGCGGTCATACCAGGTCTCGTAAAACACGGTATCGCCCCGCTGCCCGGGCAGGTGCTGCCAGATTTCATCGGCGGTGAAGCTGAGGATCGGCGCAATCCAACGCACCAGAGCTTCGATCACGTGATACATGGCGGTCTGGCAGGAGCGCCGGGCCAGGCTGTCGGCCTGGGTGGTGTACTGCCGATCCTTGATGATATCGAGATAGAAACCACCGAGGGTGGCCTCACAGAACTGGTAGATTTTCTGGTAGATGCGCAGGAACGCGTAGTTCTCGTAGTCGTCGATCAGCTCGTTCTGCAGCGCTAGGGTCTTGTCGACCATCCAGCGGTCCAGAGCGATCATCTGCCCCGGATCGACCAGATGCTGCTCGGGATCAAACCCGTTCAGGTTGCTCAGCAGGAACCGGGCGGTGTTGCGGATTCGACGGTAGCCATCGGCGGTCTGGCGCAGGATGTCCTTGGACACCGTCATCTCGCCGCTGTAGTCGGTGGCGGCCACCCACAGGCGCAGGATGTCGGCGCCCAGCTCATTCATCACTTCCTGCGGCGCGATCACGTTGCCCAACGACTTGGACATCTTACGGCCATTGCCGTCGACGGTGAAGCCGTGGGTCAGCACTTGCCGGTACGGCGCGACACCGTTCATCGCAATCGAGGTTTTCAGCGACGACTGGAACCAGCCACGGTGCTGATCCGAGCCTTCCAGGTACAGATCGGCCGGGAACTGCCCCAGCTCCGGGCGCGGACGCAGCACCGACTCGTGGGTCACGCCGGAATCGAACCACACATCCAGGGTATCCAGCACTTTCTCGTACTGGTCGGCGTCCTCGCCCAGCAGCTCGTTCGGGTCCAGGTCATACCAGGCGTCGATACCGTCCACCTCAATCCGCTCCGCCGCCTTTTCAATCAGCGCCAGGGTATCGGGGTGCAGCTCCTGGGTTTCCTTGTGAATAAACAGGGTGATGGGCACGCCCCAGGTGCGTTGCCGGGAAATACACCAGTCCGGGCTTTGCTCGAACATGGCTTCGATGCGGTTCTGGCCCCAGGACGGCACCCAGCGCACCCCTTTGATCGCCTCCAGGGCGTCATCCCGGAGGTTGCATTTGTCCATGCTGATAAACCACTGCGGCGTTGCCCGGTAGATCAGCGGCGTTTTGGTTCGCCAGCAATGAGGGTAGCTGTGCCGGAACTGCTCGGAGCGCACCAGCTTACCCTCGCGCTCAAGTGCTGCGCACACCGGGCCGTCGGCCTTATACACGTGGATACCGGCAAACTCACCGGCTGCGCTGGTGTAGGTGCCATCGGCCTGAACCAGGTTGAGGGTGCCGATACCATAGGCCTTGCCTACCTCGAAGTCTTCCAGGCCGTGATCGGGCGCGGTATGCACCGCACCGGTACCGGCATCGGTGGACACGTGGTCACCGAGAATCACCGGCACCTGCTTGTCGTAGAACGGGTGTTGCAGCCGCAGATGCTCAAGCTGTGCGCCCTGGGCCCGGGCCAGCACCTGGTAGCTGTCAATCCCCCAGCGCGCCATGATGCCATCGAGCATGTCGGCGGCCAGCACCATCCGCTCCGGGCCCTGGCCCGCATCAAGCTGAACCAGCGCGTACTCCAGGTCGGCGTTCAGGGAGACCGCCTGGTTGGCCGGAATGGTCCAGGGTGTGGTGGTCCAGATCACCACGGACACTTCGCCCTCGCCCTGTTCGGTACCAAACACCGACAACACCCTGGCCTGGTCGGCGACGGTGAAGCGCACGTCGATCTGGGTGGATGTTTTGTCCTGATACTCGACCTCGGCCTCTGCCAGTGCGGACTGACCCACCACACTCCAGTAAACCGGTTTATAACCTCGGACCAGATGACCTTTGGCGACGATTTTGCCCAGCGCCCGCACGATACCGGCTTCCACTTTCGGGTCCATGGTCAGGTACGGTTTGTCCCAGTCGCCCATAACGCCCAGACGGATGAAGTCGGCCTTCTGGCCGTCGATCTGCTTGCGGGCGTAATCGCGACAGGCCTGGCGGAAGGTTTTGTAATCAACCTTGACGCCGGCCTTGCCGATTTCCTGTTCTACTTTGTGCTCAATCGGCAGGCCATGACAATCCCAGCCCGGCACGTAGGGCGCATCAAAGCCCATGAAGCCCCGGGATTTGACGATCATGTCCTTGAGAATCTTGTTGACCGCATGCCCAATGTGAATGCTGCCGTTCGCGTACGGAGGACCATCGTGCAGGATGAACTTGTCGCGGCCCGCACGCTGCGCGCGCAGGTTGCCGTAGACATCGAGGTCCTGCCAGCGCTTGAGCATTTCCGGCTCGCGCTTGGCCAGGTTACCGCGCATCGGAAAGGCGGTTTCCGGCAGGTTCAGGGTATGCTTGTAGTCGCTCATGGTGTCTGTGCGTACTCTTGTGGTCAGTGTTGGTCAGTCAGGTGTTGTGCAGGTTCACCCGGTGTTGTTACTGGTCACGGAACGAGCCATGGCGGTCGATCCATGCCCGGGCGGTGTCCATATCCCGTGCGATCTGGGCTTGCAGTTCGGCCACGGAGTCAAATTTCGCCTCATCCCGCAGGCCGTGGCGAAACACCACTTCCAGATGCTGGCCATAAAGTGTGCCAGCAAAGTCAAACAGGTGCACTTCCAGCGACGGTCGCTGCCCATCCACCGTCGGACGCACCCCGATATTGGCCACACCGTCATAGGCGGTGCCGCTGTCCAGCCGGGCACCAACGACAAAGACGCCGCGCAGTGCCGGCAGGCGTTGCAGCAGGATGTTGGCGGTCGGGGCCCCGATCTGGCGGCCCAGTTGCCGGCCATACACCACCCGCCCGCGAATCCGGTAAGGATGCCCCAGCAAAGCCTCGGCCTTTTCCAGCCCCTTGACCGTCAGCTGCTCGCGGACCCGGGTGCTGCTTACCCGCTGGCCATCGAGGGTCACGGTTCGGGTATTCTCAACGGTAAAGCCGGCGTCGCGGCCTACCCGCTGCAACAGTTCGAAATCGCCCGCCCGGTCACAACCGAAACGGAAATCGTCCCCCACCACCAGATGGCGAACACCAAGACCGCCGATCAACACCTCGTCAATGAAGCCCATCGCCGAATAGCTGCGGAACGCTTCGTTGAAGCGCAGGCAAAGCACAATATCAACGCCCTCCGCCAGCAGTGCCTCAAACTTCTGCCGGAAGGCCATCAGCCGGGGCGGCGCCTGGTCACCCTGAAAAAATTCGCGGGGCTGAGGCTCAAACACCATGACCAGCGACGGAACCCCCAGCGCCTTCGCTTTCGAGCGGACCTGATCGATGATCGTCTTGTGCCCCAGGTGCACCCCATCAAAATTGCCAATCGTGGCCACGCACCCGTTCGCCAGCGGCGAATCGGCGCGGCGTGAGAGCAGCTTCAGGTTGGTCAGGCCTCGAATCAGACGCATGCAGTGCGAACCTTCCGTTGCCAGCTGGCTTTCAGCGCCCGCCACGCTCGACGGGCGCTGGTGAGAAAACGCGCGATTATACCTCACCTGTGCCGGAAATGTCTTACCCGCACCCCCGCGGCCGCCAGCGCCAGAAAATAAGCCAGTGCGCCGGCACCAACAATCAGCGTCATGTCTTGGGTCCGCGCCCAACCATCGTTGGTCAGCCAGTCATTCACCGGCGGGCTCAGCGCCATCACCACCGCGACCAGTACGCCGCTGGCAAAGCCAAGACGCAGCAGGAAAACCGGCCAGCCCGGCTGCGAGCGCCAGGCGCCCTCCTTGCGCAGCCCGCGCCACAACAGATAGCCATTGAGCCAGGCCGACAACGCCGTCGCGAGCGCCAGCCCGGCGTGTGCCAGTGGTACGATCAACGCGAGATTGAACACCATGTTGGCCACCATCGCGATGATGCCGATCCTGACCGGGGTCCGGGTGTCCTGGCGGGCGAAGAAGCCCGGCGCCAACACCTTGATCAGCATAAACGCCAGCAGGCCGGCGGCGTACGCGCGCAGGCTCTGGGCCGACATCACCACGTCGCGGGCGGTGACTTCGCCATAATGGAACAGCGTGGCGATCAGTGGCTCGGCCAGCAGCGCCAGGGCCAGCGCGGCGGGAACCCCAATCAGCAAGACCGCCCGCACCGCCCAGTCCAGCGTCGCCGCAAACTGGTCGGCGGACTCGGCGGCGTGTTTGCGGGACAGGCTGGGCAGGATCACCGTGGCAATGGCAATCCCGAACACCCCCAGCGGCAGCTCCGACAGACGGTCCGAGTAATACAACCAGGATACGCTGCCGGTCTGCAGGAACGACGCCAGCACCGTATCGAGCAGCAGGTTGATCTGGCTCACCGACACGCCAAACAGCGCCGGCGCCATCAGCTTGAGGATGCGGCGAACACCGTCATGGCGATAATCCACCTTGGGCCGGGGCAACAACCCCAGGCGCATCAAAAACGGCAACTGGAAAAACAGCTGCAGGGCACCGGCGATAAACACCCCCCAGGCCAGTGCCATGACCGGCTCGGTCATCAGCGGCGACAAGCCGATGGCGGCACCGATCATGGCCAGGTTGAGCAACACCGGAGTGAACGCCGGCACCGCGAACCGGTCGTAACTGTTGAGGATGCCGCCGGCAAACGCGGTCAGGGAAATCAGCAGCAGATAGGGAAAGGTGATGCGCAGCATGTCGCTGGCAAGCCCGAAGCGCACATCGTCATCGAGAAAACCCGGGGCAAACAGCGCGGTCAGCACCGGCGCCCCGAGCATCGCCACCAGCGTGACCCCCAACAGCACCAGCCCCAGCGATCCGGCGACTGCGTTCACCAGTGCCCGGACGTCGTCGTGGGGCCGGGTCTCCCGGTAGGTGGACAACACCGGCACAAAAGCCTGTGAAAACGCACCCTCCGCGAACAGCCGGCGCAGGAAGTTCGGTATCTTGAACGCCACAAAAAACGCATCGGCGCCGGCGCTGGCACCGAAATAGCGGGCAATCACCATGTCGCGAACCAGGCCCAGCACCCGGGACAACAGGGTCATGCTACCGACCACGCCCGATGAACGCAGTAAGCCGCGGGCCGGTGGCTTTACCGGCGGGCTTTCAGACTGGCTTTGCGGAGATTCCTGTTTCGAGGACATTCAGGCTCTGATCCATCGGACACCACAGACATACCGGAAACTACGCATGCGCGAACGGCGCCTTGCCAGCTCCGGCGAGCGAGCCGGGAGTTTATCACAGGGCCGTCACGACAGCGCATGAAATGGGTTTTAGTCTTGACATTTCAGGTCTTCGGCGGCATAGTTCCGCGTCATTTATTTCGACGCGCTGGTGTTTGGCGCGCCCGCGATGTACGAATCCACTCGTGGATTCAACAGAGTTCATTCAGTAACGAATTTCAGATTTTCAGGAGTTTTACGGTGGCAAATTCCCCGCAAGCCAAGAAGCGCGCTCGTCAGAACGAGAAAAACCGCAAGCACAACGCCAGCCTGCGTTCCATGGCGCGCACTTACATGAAGAAAGTTCAGGCCCAGATCGACGCCGGCAACTACGACGAAGCCCAGGCCGCTCTGCAGAAGGCCCAGCCGATCCTGGACAGCATGGTCAACAAGGGCATCTTCGCCAAGAACAAGGTTGCTCGCCACAAGAGCCGCCTGAACGCCAAGATCAAGGCCCTGAAAAGCGCCTAAGATCGGCAGCGATAAAAAAACCGGCCTCGGCCGTTTTTTTTTATGGGCCGGAAAA
>JBPEXU010000196.1:0-3132 GCA_052031225.1 Marinobacter sp.
AGCACCGCGCGTTTGCAATCGTGGGCTTTCACCGCCTTGCGGATGGGCGAGAAAATCTCGCTCAGGCCCTCACGTTCGGGCACCGCCTCCCGCTGCGGGTCCCAGGGGTCGATGCCGGTGAAGTCCAGCGCAGACTGCTCCAGGTTGGCGCCTTCGAACGGGTCGATCTGCTGCACGTAGGTCTCACTACGCCGCAGATAGCCGTCGTCGTCCATGGTCAGCAGGACGGCGGCGATCTCAAGCAGGGCGTCACGCTCCGGATTGAAACCGGCGGTTTCCACATCCACCACCACGGGCAAAAAGCCCCGGAAACGGCGGGCCAAAGGATGCGGTTCTTTCTGTTCGTCGGTCACTCGAACTCCAATCGTCGACAGTGTATGGATAGGGAAAACGTCGTTACGCCAGGCGCCAGTTGACGGTTTCACCGGCCTTCAGCGGCACGATTGTGCCGCCTGCCAGGGGCAGCGCGTCCGGCATGGTCCAGGGCTCCCGCACCAGGGTGATGGTGTCCCGATTCCGGGGCAGGCCGTAGAAGTCGGCGCCATGGAAGCTGGCGAACGCCTCCAGTTTGTCCAGGATGCCCAGCTCCTCAAAAAT
This sequence comes from Marinobacter sp., assembly GCA_052031225.1. Lineage (GTDB taxonomy): Bacteria > Pseudomonadota > Gammaproteobacteria > Pseudomonadales > Oleiphilaceae > Marinobacter. The sequence continues at coordinate 598 of JBPEXU010000196.1, forward strand.
GTCCGCGTACAGCGCGATGGCGCCATAGGCTGAATAGCAACCGGCGCAGCCGCAGGCCGCTTCTTTGCGGTCCTTGGCGTGCGGCGCGGAATCGGTGCCGAGGAAAAATCGCTTGTCACCGCTGACCACCGCGTCCCGCAACGCCTGTTGGTGTTGGTTGCGTTTCAGGATCGGCAGGCAATACAGGTGCGGGCGAATGCCGCCGACGAGCATGTGATTGCGGTTGTACATCAGATGCTGCGGCGTCAGTGTGGCGGCCAGGTTGTCGCCGTCATGGCCACGGACAAACGCCGCCGAATCGGCGGTGGTGATGTGCTCGAGCACGACTTTCAGGGTAGGGAAGGCTTCCAGCGTCGGTGCCAGCACCCGCTCCAGGAATACCTTTTCCCGATCGAAAATGTCGATATCCGGATCGGTCACTTCGCCGTGAACCAGCAGCAGCATGCCGCAGTCGGCCATCGCCTGGAGCACCGGGTAGATGTTCCGGATGTCGGTGACGCCGGAGGCCGAATTGGTGGTGGCGCCGGCGGGGTAGAGCTTGGCGGCAATGACGCCGGCGGCTTTCGCCTCGCGGATGATCTCCGGGGTGGTGGACTCGGTCAGGTACAGCGTCATCAGCGGCTCGAAATCCGTGCCCTGGGCGGCGGCGAGAATCCGCTGCCGGTAGGCCGTGGCATCGGCTGCGGTGGTCACCGGGGGCACCAGGTTGGGCATGATGATGGCGCGGCCAAAACACCGGGCCGTCGCCGGTACGACATCCCTGAGGATGTCGCCATCGCGGACATGCAGGTGCCAGTCGTCGGGCCGGGTCAGGGTGAGCTGATCTGTCATTGGGAGTATCCGGAAGGTCAAAAATTTGCCGAAGTATACCAGAAGGCGGCGCGGGTTGTTTTCTCGCCCGGGCGCTAAAGGTTCCGTCGGAGCCGTCGTTAACTACTCTGATGATAGCGATCCGTGGCAGGCTGGATGCAACGATGATGGTGTACCGCTCCCGAAAACTCCGATCAAAGGCGGCATTGGCGCTGATGCTGACCGCGGGCCTGTCGTGGCCCGTGCAGGGCGGCAGTTTTGGTGCGGGCATCGAAAACAGTCAGTGGTACCTGAACGAATCGGTGTTCGAATGCGCCCTGGTGCACGAGGTGCCGGGGTATGGCCGGGCGGTATTTCGTCATCGCGCCGGCGAGTCGCTGCGGTTTTATATCGAATCCGAAGCGCCGCTGATGAAGCCCGGTCGCGGCCGGTTGGTGGTCGAAGCCCCGGTCTGGCGGCCCGGCGTCGCGCCCCGTGCGCTGGGCGCGGTCACGGTGGCCGACGGTCGTCGCCCGGTCTCGCTCGATACCCGCACCGCACGGATCGTTGCCCAGAGCCTGTTGGATGGCATGCAGCCGACGGTGACCCGGGAGTCCTGGTTCGATGGTCAGCCGGTTCGGGTGCAGGTGTCTAACATCAACTTTGCCGCCCCGTTCGAGCAGTATCGGGCGTGTGCCGGCAACCTCCTGCCGGTGAATTACGATCAGATCCAGCGCTCGCGGATTTCCTTTGCCAGCGGCAGCGCGCGCCTGTCCGCCTCGGACCGGGCACTGCTCGACAATATCGTGACCTACGTGATGGCGGATTCGACCGTCGAGCGTATTTTTGTCGATGGTCACACCGACCGGCTGGGCAGCCGAATCGACAACCGGGCGTTGTCGGAAGAGCGCGCCAATGTCGTGGCGGACTACCTGAAAGCGAAAGGGGTGGCGGAAGATATGATCACCGTGCGTGCCCACGGCGATCGCTATCCGGTCTCGAACCGGCCCGCCGACAATCGGCGCACAACGATTCGCTTGCAGCGTGAGGGTGAGCGGCCGGAATTTCAGCAGGCCAACGGTTACGGCGGTGAAAGCGCGGGCTGAGCCGGCCTAGTAGACCGAATTAAGCACCTCAAGGTGGGCGGTGACACTCTCGGCCAGCGCCCTGAGGTGATACCCCCCCTCCAGAGTCGAAATAACCCGGTCGTTGGCATAATCGTGGGCGACACTGGTGATCATCTCGGTCAGCCAGCGGTAGTCCTCGGTCTCCAGATTCAGTTCCGCCATCGGGTCGAGCCGGTGGCCGTCAAAGCCCGCCGAAACCAGAACAACCTGAGGTTTGAAGTCCTGCAGCCGTTTCAGCCACGCCGCTTCCACCGCTTTGCGGTAATCGGAGGCCGAGCAGTCCGCTGCAATCGGCGCGTTGATGATGTTGGGCGCCTGACGGTGAACGTGGGAGTGCGGGTAGAACGGGTGCTGGAAGCTGGAGCACATCAGGATGCGCTCGTCGCCACCGACAATGTCCACCGTGCCATTGCCCTGATGGACATCGAAATCGATGATGGCGACCCGTTCCAGATGATGGAAGTTCAGCGCCCGCATGGCCGCCAGGGCGACGTTGTTGTAGAAGCAGAACCCCATGGACTTGGCCCGCTCCGCGTGGTGCCCGGGCGGACGGGCGCAGACAAACGCGTTGGTCACCTGACTGCTCATCACCATGTCCACCGCCTGGATGTTGGCGCCC
>JBPEXU010000197.1:0-9849 GCA_052031225.1 Marinobacter sp.
AGGCCGGTGAGGTCGTCGTAGTTGGCGGCGCGATCCAGTTCCCGGGCGTGGTTTTTCAGGGCGGTGATGTCGGAAAACGCGGCCACATGGTAATACTGCCCGGGGCGATCCAGGTGCACCCGGCTGATCGACAGCAGTTCGATGTACTCTTCGCCGTTTTTGCGCCGGTTCCAGATTTCGCCGCGCCAGTGATCGGTCTTTTCAATCGACTCCCACATGGAGCGGTAGTAGGCCGGCGAGTGCCGGCCGGAGCTGAGAATGCCCGGGTTCAGGCCGAGCACCTCGTCCCGGCGATAGCCGGTGATTCGGGAAAACGCCGGGTTGACGTCCAGAATCCGGTTTTTCTGGTCGGTGATGACGATGGCTTCGTGGCTGCGGTCGAACACGCTGGCGGCGATGCGCAGCCCGCGCTCGCTGTGCTTGCGGTCGGAGATGTTGTTCTGGATGACGATAAAACCGGACACATTGCCGTCCGGCTGCTCGATTGGCACGCAATGGCTGTGCACCCAGTAGGGCGTGCCTGCGCGGGTGTAGTGCAGGATGTCTTCTTCGAAGCCCTGGCCGTGCGCCAGCTGGTGTCGGATGCGGGCGACGGTGTCCGGGTCGGTCTCCGGCCCGTGCAGCAGTTCATCCGGCAAGTGGTCACGGACATCGTCCAGCCGATAGCCGGTGTGGCGCTCAAAGCTCGGGTTGACCCACTCGATGGTGCCGTCCGCCTTGAGGATCAGCAACAGGTTGGGGGTGGCGCTGGCCACCAGCGCCAGGCGTTCGGCATCGATCGTTTGGGGGGTAGGCTCCGGTGATCTCGGCATCATCAATTGCTCCCGCACGGCTTCTGCTGGATATCCGGATACTGCAAAGGTAGTAAGGCAGCGGATGCTACCGAATGCAAGCGCTTCGCGCACGGCTCAAATGGTCGTAAAGCTTGACCGAAATCATTTTTCAGCGAGGTTGCTCAGGTGCGCCAGCGCGAGTGTTTCTGCAGTTTGCGTTGCAGCGTCCGGCGGTGCATGTTCAGAGCCCGGGCGGTGGCGGAGATGTTGCCGTCGTGTTCGTTCAGCACCCGCTGAATGTGTTCCCACTCCATTTCCTCCACCGACGGCGGTTCCGGGCGCAGCTCCGGCGGCGTCTCCAGTGGCTCGAAGCCCTGGATCAGCTGGCCGACGGTGACCGGTTTGCACAGGTAGTTGACCGCGCCCCGGCGCATGGCCTCGACCGCGGTGGCGATGCTGCCGTAACCGGTCAGCACCAGAACCTCCAGATCCGGCTGGCGCGCCAGCAACTCCGGCAGCAGTTGCAGACCGCTCTCGCCGTTCAGGTTCAGATCCAGCACGCACCGGCGGACACCCCCTTCCGCCAGTCGCGCCAGGGCGTCGGCGCCGGAGGCGGCGGCGATCGCCTCAATGTCCTGGCGCGCCAGTGAGCGCTGCAGGATGTGCAGGAACGCGCTGTCGTCGTCCACCAGCAGCCAGCGGTCGGCGGCGGTCATGACGATAGGCCCGCAGGTTGGGCGGCCGGCAAATCGATCACCATGGTGGTGCCCCGGTCGCTGTGGCGGGCCTTGAGCAGGCCGTCCAGGCGCTGGATGGTGGCGTTGGACAGGAACAGGCCGACCCCCAGGCCGTGGCGGGAGGCCACCACCTCCTCGCCCGGCGCACCCTGTAGCGCGGCTTCAAGGCCGTGGCCCTGATCTTCGACAATGACCTCAACCCGCCCGGGCTCGCCGGTGCCGGCGCGCACGCCCACCCAGGACGGGCTGGCGGTCAAGGCGTTGGCCAGCAGGTTCAGCACCGCCTGATCCAGCGTGGCATCGACCGCCACCGGGGTGCTGGGCCAGGGCTCCTGCCAGTCGATCGGCGCGGCGGGCCAGAGCAGGGTGGCGGATTCGCGCAACCGGCGCAGCCAGTCCGCGACCGGCAGCACCTGGCGTTGCGCGGTTTTGGCTTCCACCGCCGCCTGGGTGAGCTGCTGCAGATGCTGACTGCACAGCGAAATCTGCTGTGCCATGGCGTTCAGGTCTTCGGTCAGCGCGGCCCGGTCCGGGTCCGGCTGGCGGCACTGTTCGCGCACTTCCTCCAGCAGCAGGGTCAGGGTATTCAGTGGCGTGCCTAGCCGGTGCGCCACCGCCGCGGACGACAGACCCAGGGCGATGATCTGCTCATCCCGCAGCCGGTTCTCCCGGAACTGCGCCAGCTGCGCCTGCTGGTGCCGGAGCCGGCGGGCGAGGGTCCCGACCACCAGCAGCAGAATGGCGGCGGTCAGGGCGAAGGTGGCCCACATGCCCACCAGATGCAGCTGCGCCAGGTTGGCCGAGTGGTGTTCGTGGGTGACCGGGGTGTGCCAGAGCACCAGCGCGGTGTAGGTCAGGATGCCGGCCCCGGTGATGGCAATGCTCTGGCTGGCGGGGACCAGCACGATGGCGATGGCAATGGGTAACAGCAGCAGCGACACCAGTGGGTTGGTGTAGCCGCCGGTCAGAAACAGCCAGAGCCCGATCAACAGGATATCGCTCAGCAGGCCGGCGCTGACCAGTAACGCCGAGGCCGGCGGCCGGCGGGTAAACCAGAGCCAGCCCAGCAGTGCCAGCACACCGTAGGCCAGGCACAGAATTAACGCCTCGGCGCGGTGCGCCAGGGTAATGACCGATTCCGCGACCGCAATGGCGACCAGTTGGGTGGCGACCACCGCGAGCCGCATCCCCAGTAGATAGCGGGCGGCCTGTCGAAAACCGGTTTGTGAGTGTGTGAGCCATTCCATGTCGGCATTCTAGCGGGCGCCCCCTGGAGCGGGTACCCCTTTGGGGGTGCGGCATTCTGTCTCAAGCCCGGTCGTTGGGTTTTTCCTATCATGCCGGTCATCGTGTTTTGTCTCTCCGTTTCCAGCAGTAAGGAACCCGTAGCCATGATGTTTTCGCCCCTGGCGCGCGCGATCGGCGCCACCCTCGCCGGCTGTGTCGCCGCGCCCTTGTTGGCTCAGACCCAACCGAACGACCCCGCCGGGGATCTGGTGATCCGGGTCACCGAAGGTCAGTCCTCGGAAGCCTCCCGGCTGGCCGAAGCGGCACTGGCCTCGGAACCGGTCGGCCGGCTGTCGGACAACCCCTCGGTGTCGCTGTCCCGCAATGGTGGTCGAGGCCTGGAGCCGATCGTACGGGGCCAGAGCCAGGATCGGGTGGACGTGTTGTTGGATGGTATTCGGGTCGAAGGCGCCTGCCCGAACCGCATGGACCCACCCACCAGCCGGCTCAGCACCGCGCTGGCGCCGGTACTTGAGGTGCGCACCAGCAACCGCACCCTGCGCTGGGGGCCGATCACCGGTGGCCAGATCATCGCCACCACCGCCGCGCCCGAGTTCGGTGACGGCGTGACCACCGGGCACCTGACGCTGGGCGGCGCCGACAACGGCGACGGCAAGCTGGCCAATGCCAGTGCCGCGGTGGGCAACCGCGACCGCTACCTGCGTCTGGCCGCTGGCCACGATGAGGCCGACGACTATGAAGACGGCGATGGCAACGAGGTCCGCAGTGCCTATGAGAATATCGAAGGCCGTGTCGACGCCGCCTGGACGGCGGACAACGGGTTTTACCTCAAGGGCATGGTCAGCCGGCAGGAAGAGGACGACGTCAAATACGCCGGCTCCGGAATGGATGCCCCGCAAACCGACACCGATCTCTACCGGTTCGAGCTGGGCGCCCCGGTGGTGACCGGCGCCTGGAACCTGACCGCCTGGCAGGCGGACGTCGAGCACACCATGGACAACTTCAGTCTGCGCGAGCCGCCGATGAACATGAAGATGCTGACCGACTCCGAGACCCGGACCCAGGGCCTGCGCCTGACCCTGGATCAGTCCCCCCATGAACACGCCGACTGGGCCGTGGGAGTGGATCTGGAAACCAACAACTGGGACGCCGAACGCTTTGGCGGCGCCGATCTGACAACGCTCAGTTCGGTGCTCTGGCCCGATGTCGACCGCGAGCGCATGGGCGTGTTCGCCGAGCGCTACCAGCGCCTGACGCCCCGACTGCAGATCGGCGCCGGACTGCGCTACGACCGGGTCGAGATGCGCGCCAATGCGGCCGATAAAACCTTTGGTATGGGCATGATGGCGCTGTCGGCGGCCGACGCCTACGAGCGGGTTTACGGCACCACCAACACCGACGCCGACGACGACAATGTCAGTGGGTTTGTCACCAGTGACTGGCGGTTCTCACGGCTGAACGCGCTGGAAGCGAGCGTCAGCCGCAGCGTGCGTAGCCCGGGCGTCACCGAGCGCTACATCGCCAGCTGGAATCCGATGAATCCGGCCCGGCGCTGGGTGGGCAACCCCGCGCTGGACACCGAGAAGCACAACAAGTTCGAACTGGCGGTCGCCGGCCGTGATAACGGCTGGCACTGGCGTCCGGCGGTCTGGGTCGATCAGGTCGACGACTTTGTCCTGCGCACCAAAGCCGATGACGGCACCAGCATCTACCGCAACATCGACGCCCGGTTGCTGGGGCTGGAGGCCGAGGCGGGCTGGAGCAATGGTCAGTGGGCGCTGACCAGCAAGCTGGCCTCGGTGCGTGGCGACAACCGGGACGACGATCAGCCGCTGCCGCAGATTCCGCCGGTGCAGTTTGTCCAGACGCTGGCCTGGCACCATCTCGGCCACTCGCTGCGGGCCGAATGGCAGCTGGCACGGCGCCAGGACCGGGTCGATCTGGACTCCGGCCAGGACGCTGGCACCTCACCGGGGTACGGTGTGGTGCACTTGTCCGGTCAGCACCCGCTGGCGTCGTTCCTGACCCTGAGCTGGGCCGTCGACAACCTGTTCGACAAGACCTGGGCGCCCCATGTCAGTCGGGCCAATAGCGATCCGTTCAACCCGGAAGCGGTGCGGGTAAATGAGCCGGGCCGGACCCTGCGGGCGGTGCTTACGGCCCGTTGGTAGCAACCTGTTATGGCGGTTACCCGCTTCTCATAGCCGGCGGGTGCCATTCGGCCCTGCATGGACGCCTCGTTCATGCAGGGCTTTTTTTGGTTTAGCGGGTGGGCCAGTAGCGCTGCATTTCCACGAACAAGAAGGACGCGCTCCAGGTGATCAGCACCAGGCCGGTCAGGGCCTCGATGCCGGTCAGGTGACGCAGCGGCCCGAGCGCCTCGATGTCGCCGTAGCCCAAGGTGGTGAAGGTGGTGAAAGAGAAGTACACCGAGTCCAGTATCGAGCCGTCGAAGTTGCCGACCAGTTGGCCCCAGCCCTCGGCGTGGTGCATCACATGGTAGGCCGAGGCGAAGACCCAGACTTCCAGTGCGTGCGCGGCCAGACACCCGAGCACCGCCACGATCAGCCGGAAGTGGTGGCTCTGACGCATCCGGCTGAGCAGGCCGCTCAGCCGGATCAGGGCTTCGTTATGGACAACCACCACAATGCAGACCAGGGCCGTGTTCAGCAGAACGAGATTGACGAGGTTGTCGGGTGCGCCCATGGAAGCCGTGTGCCTGTGCCAGAATGTCGCCGAGCCGGGAAAAAACCGAATCCAAAACCGGCTTCAGATTGTATAGTAGTTTCAATAACTTTCCTTGTCTTCCCAGAGAACTGTTACGGGCCATGATGTTATGAACCGACGCCTGCTCCCCCTGTTTATCCTGCTGCTCGGCATTGCCGGTTTTATCGTGCTCAAGATGACGCGCCCGGAGCCGGCGCAGGTCAGCGCCACCGAGCGCAGCTGGCAGGTGGCGGTTCAGGTGATCGAGCCGGCCAGCCACACCCCGATCCTGCCGCTGTATGGCGCCATTGTGGCGCCGGAGCAGGTGCAGGTGACGGCGGCACTGGCCGGTGAAGTGGCGGCCCGGCCGGTGTCGGAAGGTGAACGGGTGGCCGCGGGCGAGCTGCTGGTGGCCTTGGCGGAGGCGGACGTGGCGCCGGTACTGGCCCAGGCCCGGGCCCAGGTCGCCGATCTGGAAGCGCAGATTCAGTCCGAGCGGATCCGGCACCGCAACGACCGGCGGGCACTGGCCAATGAACAGGCCATTCTGGACAACGCCCGCCGTCAGTTCGAGCGACTGCAATCGCTGGTCGAGCGTAATCTGGCCTCGCGCGAGAACCTGGAGGCCGCCACCGACGCTCTGGCGCGGGCGGAACTGACCGTCACCAATCGCCAGCGGGCGCTGGACGAGCATCCGGCCCGGCTGCAAAGCCTGGAGGCCAAGCTGGCGCAGGCGCGGGCCAATCTGGCGACCGTGGAGCGGGACGGCGAGCGGGCGCGCATCCTGGCGCCGTTTGACGGCGTGGTCACCGGCATTCAGGTGGCGGTGGGCGACCGGGTGGCCAGGAACGCGCCCCTGCTGACGATCTACCCGACCGATGGTCTGGAGCTGCGGGCGCGGGTGCCGGACGTGTTCCGGGCCGAGCTGCAGTCGGCCCTGGCGGCCGGCCAGCGGCTGATCGCGACCGCGCCGGACACCGGACAGCGGTTTGTGCTGGAGCGCTTTGCCGGCCAGGCCGATCCGGCCGGGCTAGAGGCCATCCTCGAATTGCAGGGCGACCCCGGCGGCCTGCGCCCGGGCGGGTTGTTGCCGGTCAACCTGCAACGACCGGCGCGAGAGAACACGGTGTCGGTCCCGTTCAGCGCGCTCTACGGCGCTGACAGCGTGTACCTGCTGACCGACGAGAGCCGGATGCAGCGGGTTGAGATCGAGCGGGTCGGCGAGGCGCTGGCGGCCAACGGCGAGCGCAGGCTGCTGATCGCCGGCGCCGCGCTCGAACCCGGTCGGCGGCTGATCACCACCCATCTGCCCAACGCCATGACCGGCCTGAAAGTGGCGGTCGCCGGGGCTGAGGACCAGCCATGAGACGGCGCAAGGGGGTGATCGGCTTTTTCGTTCATCACCGGGTCGCCGGCAACCTGGTGATGCTGGTGATGCTGCTCGGCGGTGCGCTGGCGCTGACCCGGATGAACATCCAGTTTTTCCCCACCTTCGCGCTGGATGTGGTCAGCGTGCGGGTGATCTGGAGTGGCGCCTCCGCCGAGGATGTCGAGCAGGGCATCACCAACCCGCTGGAGCAGCGCCTGCGCAGTGTCGATGGCCTGAAGAAAATGACCTCCACCTCGGCCCAGGGGGTGTCGTCCATCACGCTGGAATTCGAGGAAGGCACCAACCCGATTCAGGCCCTGGACGACGTGCGCCAGCAAGTCGACGAATTCAACAACTTCCCCGCCGACGCCGAGGAACCGCAGGTGACCCGGCTGGAACGCTACGAGCCGGTGGCCCGCCTGTTGGTCTATGGCGACATGGATCGCAGCGAGTTGCGCCAGCTGGTGTACCGCTACGAGGACGAACTGCTGGAGCGGGGCATCGACCGGGTCACCATCCGGGGCCTGCCGTTGCAGCAGATCAGCATCGATGTGCCGGTCGAGCGACTGGAATCGCTCAACCTGTCGCTGGAGCAGATCGCCGAGCGGGTCGGCGCCATTTCCCGGGATTTGCCGGCCGGCCTGCTGGCCCAGCAGGACGCCACCCGCGAACTGCGCTCGGTGGAACAGCGGCGCAGCCCCCAAGCCTTTGAGAGCATCCCGGTGGTCAGCGGCGAGCGGGTGCAGATCCGTCTGGGCGACATCGCCATCATCCGCCAGGAAGACCGGGACAACCAGACCACGCTCGAATACGAAGGCCTGCCGGCGGTGGAGCTGCAACTGCAACGTTCCGAGAACGGCAATTCCCTGGCCGCGGCCCAGGTGCTGGAAGGCTGGCTGGCGGACACCCGGCCGGCGCTGCCGCCGTCGGTACAGATCAAGGTCTACGACGAAACCTGGCAGCTGATCGACGACCGGATTTCCCTGCTGATCAAGAACGGCCTCGGCGGTCTGGTGCTGGTGATCTGCCTGCTCTACCTGTTCCTGCCCGGTCGGGTGGCGCTGTGGGTGGCCATTGGTATTCCGACCGCGTTCCTGGCCGCGCTGGCGGTACTGTGGCTGATTGGTGGCTCGATCAACATGATTTCGCTGTTCGCCCTGATCATGGCGCTGGGGGTGATCGTTGACGACGCCATCGTGGTCGGCGAAGACGCCGACGCCCACGCCCGCATGGGCGAAGCCTCGATTTACGCTTCGGAGGGGGCAGCCAAGCGCATGGTGTGGCCGGTGCTGGCCTCGTCGCTCACCACCGTTGCCGCCTTCATGCCGCTGCTGGTGGTGGGCGGGGTGATCGGCAACATTTTGGGGGACATTCCACTGGTGATGATCTGCGTGCTGGTGGCCTCGCTGCTGGAGTGCTTTATCGTCCTGCCGGCGCACCTGCGCCACGCCTTTACCCCGGCCCGGCGCCAGGCAAGCCCGGGTGCTCCGGAACGGGCCAACCCCATCGGCCGCCTGCGCAAGGGCTTTGAACAGCGCTTTGACCGGTTCCGGGAAGGCCGGTTCCGGCAGTTTTCCCGCTACAGCCTGGAGCACCGTGGCGTGACCGTGGCGAGCGCGCTGGCCCTGGCCATTGTCACCGTCGGCCTGCTGGCGGGCGGACGCCTGGGGTTCAACTTTTTCCCGACGCCGGAACCGTCGGTGTTCTACGCCAACGCCAGCTTTGTCGCCGGCACCGACGATCAGACCGTGGACCGGTTCCTGCGTCACCTTCAAGACACCCTGAACGAGACCGAACAGGCGCTCGGTGGCGACCTCATCCTGCACGCGGTGACCACCCAGGGCGCGACCCGGGGCGCGGGCGGCTCGTCCCGCAATGGCGATGAGCTGGGCTCGATGCTGGTGGAACTGGTGCCGTCGGACCGGCGCAGCGTGCGCAATCCGGAGTTCATCCAGGCCTGGCGCAGCCGGATCCAGCTGCCGGCGGGCATCGACAATCTGACCATTTCCGAGCGCCAGGCCGGGCCGCCGGGGCGGGACGTCAACGTCCGGCTGACCGGTGACGACGCGGAAAAACTGAAACGGGCGGCCGATGAACTGGCGGTGGCGCTGAGCACCCTGCCCGGCGTGCTCGATGTCGAGGACGACATGCCCTGGGGCCGGGAGCAGCTGATCTATCAGGTCAGCCCCTACGGTGAGGCGCTCGGGCTGACCACCGCCGACCTGGGGCGCCAGCTCCGGGCCGCGTTCGATGGCCGGATCGCCCAGATCTATCAGGACGGCCGGGACGAAGTGGAAGTGCGCGTGCAATTGCCCCGGGATCAGCGCGAGCGCTTGTCTACGCTCTCGCGCATGACCATCCGCGTGCCCGATGGCCGCTTCGTGCCGCTGGCCCAGGTGATGAACCTGGATCATCGCCAGGGCTTCCAGGCGCTGCGCCACGCCGACGGTAAACTGGCGGTGGAAGTCACCTCCGGCCTCAATACCCGGGTTGCCACCACCGACCAGATCATCGAAAGCCTGCAATCCGGGGTACTGCCGGACCTGGCCAGCCGCTACGGCATCGGCTACAGCTTTGAGGGCCGCTCCGCCGATCAGCGCGAGACCCTGGCGGACATGAAGACCGGGCTGGTGATCGGACTGGCGCTGATGTACGTGGTGCTGGCCTGGGTGTTTGCCTCCTGGAGCCTGCCGCTGATCGTGATGGCGATCATTCCCTTTGCCCTGGTTGGAGCGCTGCTCGGGCATTGGGTGATGGGGCTGCAGCTCACCATCTTGTCGTTGTTCGGGCTGTTTGGCCTGTCCGGCATCGTGGTCAACAACGCCATCATTCTGGTGGCCTTCTACAACCAGCAGAGGCAGAAGGGGCTGGGCATCACCGACGCGCTGAACGAAGCGGCGGTGCAGCGGGTGCGGGCGGTGCTGCTGACCTCGTTGACCACCATCGGCGGCCTGTTGCCACTGCTGTTCGAAACGTCGCTGCAAGCGCAGTTCCTGATCCCGATGGCGACCTCCAT
>JBPEXU010000198.1:0-3137 GCA_052031225.1 Marinobacter sp.
CCAACCCGGTTTGCCAGTCGTTACAGTGCACAATATCCGGTGTCCAGGTCATCCCCACCTGGCCGGTTGCGATCATCGCGGCGACCCGGCAGAACAGCTGGTAGCGGTGGGCATTGTCCCACCAGTCCCGACCTTCTTCGTTCTGATAGGGGTTGCCGGGCCGGTCAAACAGGGCCGGGCAGTCCACCAGCCACAGCGGCACTTCCGTGCCCGGCAGAAGGGTTTCCCAAAGGCTGATGCTGTATTGCCCAATCCGGAGCCGGTGTTTGGGATGACTGCCGGCCATGCGCGCGGTTTCCATCGCCGCCGGATAGCCTGGCAGCAGGATACGGACATCGTGATCCAGACGGCTCAGCGCGGCCGGAAGACTGGCCGAGACATCGGCAAGACCGCCGGTTTTTATCACCGGGTACACTTCGCTGGTGACAAACAGAACGGCGGTCATGACTGCGGCCTCAGGACAACGGCAGCCAGCGGCGGCAACGTCAGTGCCAGGGAGTGGGGGCGGGACATCCAGGGTGGGCCGGAGGTTTCCAACGGGCCGGGGTTGCCCACGTTGCTGCCACCGTAGTATTCGGAATCGGAATTCAGCACTTCGCGCCAGACCCCGGCGGACGGAACGCCAATGCGGTAATCGTGCCGGGGGACCGGGGTAAAGTTGATCACCACGACCGTGGTGTCGTCACCGTCCCGGCGCAGATAACTGATCACCGATTGCGGCGAATCGTGGCAGTCAATCCACTCAAATCCCTCGGAGGCGTATTCTAGCCGATGGAGCGACGGTTGCTCGCAATAGAGCCGGTTCAGATCCTGCACCAGCTTCCGGATACCCTCATGTTCCGGATACTGCAAAAGCGACCAGTCCAGCTCCCGGGCCTCGCTCCATTCCTGGCGCTGACCGAACTCCCCTCCCATAAACAGCAGCTTGGCCCCGGGGTAGGTGAACTGGTAGGCCAGCAACAGGCGAAGATTGGCCCGCTGTTGCCAGTCATCGCCCGGCATCTTGTGCAGCAGGCTCGCCTTGCCATGCACCACCTCGTCGTGAGACAGCGGCAACAGGAAGTGTTCGGTGAAGGCGTAGAGCAGACCAAAGGTGAGCTTTTCGTGATGGTATTGGCGATGGACCGGGTCCTGCCGGAGATAGCTCAGGGTGTCGTGCATCCAGCCCATGTTCCATTTCAGGTCAAACCCCAACCCCCCAATCTCGGTGGCGTGGGTGACCCGGGGCCAGGAGGTGGACTCTTCCGCAATCATCAGGGTGCCGGGAAACCGGCTGTGACACACGTCGTTGAGGGTCTGAAGAAACTCGACCGCCTCAAGGTTCTCGTGGCCACCGTGCACGTTCGGCACCCATTCGCCGTCCCGACGCGAGTAGTTGAGGTAGAGCATGGACGCCACCGCATCGACCCTCAAGCCGTCGATATGAAACGCATCCAGCCAGAACAGCGCGCTGCCAATCAGAAAGTTACGAACCTCGTGGCGGCTGTAGTTGTAAATCAGCGTGCCCCAGTCCTGATGCTGGCCTTTTCGCGGGTCTTCGTGTTCGTACAGCGCCGTCCCGTCGAAGCGGGCGAGGGCGTGAGCGTCTTCCGGAAAGTGACCCGGCACCCAGTCGAGTATCACGCCAATGCCGTTGCGGTGACATTGATCGACCAGATAGCGGAAGTCATCGGGGGTGCCGAAGCGACTGGTTGGCGCGTAATAGCCCGTCGTCTGGTAACCCCAGGATTCGTCCAGCGGGTGCTCGGTGACCGGCAGCAACTCGATGTGGGTGAACCCCATTTCCCGGACGTAGGGCACCAGCTGATCCGCCGCTTCCCGGTAGCTCAGCCACCGGCCCGAGCCGTGATGGCGCCAGGACGCCAGGTGCACTTCGTAGATGGAGATGGGCCGCTCTTTCCAGTTCCCCTGGCTCCTTGCAGCCAGCCAGTCGCCATCGCCCCAGCTGTAGGGCCCACGTTCGGTCACCACGGCGGCGGTGGCCGGGCGCAGCTCAAACTGCTGGCCGTAGGGGTCGGTTTTTTCCAGCCGTTCACCGGTGGCGGTGGTGATGGCGTACTTGTACAGGCACCCGGCTCTGAGGCCAGGAATGAAGGTGACCCAAACGCCGGAGTTCTCCATCACCGCCATCGGGTGTCGGCCTGCATCCCATTGGTTGAAATCGCCAATCACGCTGACCGCGCTGGCCGCTGGCGCCCACACCGCAAAACGAACCCCTTCTTCGCCCCCCTGCGAACACACATGCGCACCGAGGACGTTGTAAATGTGCCAGTGGCGCCCTTCGCCAAAAAGATGCAAATCGAAACTGCTGAGGGTGGGACTTTCCATAGACCGGGTTTCTTCCTGACTGTCTCGCCCGTCATTGAACGTCGGACCGGGTGGGTAAAAAATGACCTGAAACAATTCTAGGTCATTCTCCGGTGATACTGTTCTATTATTGAACCTATAGTCAAAAAAACACCGCCCGTCTCACTCCCGGAGGCGGCGAGTGAACAACAATGGACGGAATCATCAGGGAAGACCGCATGCAAACCGCCAAGCGCTTCGTCAGTCGCCTCACTCGGCAAACCCTTGCTCTGGTCCTGGCCGGCGGCCGAGGGTCACGGCTCCACGATCTGACCAAATGGCGGGCCAAGCCCGCGGTTCCTTTTGGTGGAAAGTTCCGAATCATCGATTTCCCGCTGTCCAACTGCATCAACTCCGGCATCGGCAGGGTCGGCGTGATCACCCAGTACAAGTCACACTCCCTGATTCGCCATATCCAGCGGGGCTGGGGGTTTCTGCGCCGCGAAATGGACGAATTCGTCGATCTCCTGCCAGCCCAGCAACGCATCGAAACCTCCTGGTACGAGGGCACGGCCGACGCGGTTTTGCAGAATCTCGACATCATTCGCAGCCACAACCCCGAGTACGTGCTGATCCTGGCCGGCGACCACGTCTACAAGATGGATTACGGCACCATGCTCGCGGCCCACGTCGAGAATGAAGCCGATATCACCGTCGGCTGCATAGAAGTGCCCATCGAAGACGCCTCGGCCTTTGGCGTGATGTCGGTCGATGCGGACATGCGCATCCGCGAGTTTGAGGAGAAACCGGCTCAGCCCCGGCCGATGCCGGACAAACCGGACCGGGCGCTG
>JBPEXU010000199.1:0-2161 GCA_052031225.1 Marinobacter sp.
CGGTTTCACCGATGACAGCCCGGAGCTGACCGCGCATCGCCTGAAGCAGTTCAACATGGTCGGCCCGGCCGGCTACATTTCCATGGAAGACGGCGAAGCGGTCAGCATCTGCCAACAGGGCATCGCCGGCGGCCTGGATCAGGCGTCGGTCATCGAGTGCGGTGGCAACAGCATCGACAGCATCGAGGTCATGGGCGTAGACGAGAACGGCGTGCGGGGTTTCTGGCACGGCTACCGCAAGCTGATGGGCTTGTGACGTGACATCCACGCGGCGCTGAGTGGCGCTGCACTGACTGCAGTCAGTGCCCGGCGGCCGCGCTGCCGCCGGGCACGGTTACCCTCCCCACATCGCTACAGCCACGTGTCCATCGTGGCGGGTACGCCACCCAGGGGAGTCCTCGTGAAACGCCTGACCTGCTTCCTCGTGTGCCCGTCGGTGCCGACAGTGCCGGGTGGTCCCGCGCGCAGGCCGGGTCGGTGCCGGCCACCCACGACCCTCCGAAAAACACCGTCATTTTCGGTACCACAAGCACCACGTCATCGCTGCACGTGCCGCGGCCACTGGTGCTCCCGGCATCGGCGCAGCCGGTACCAGCGCGCATCCGCGCCTGTGTGGTCATGGGCGCTGCGTACAGTCCCGGCGCCCATCCGACGTTCCCCTACCGCGATCCGGTCGGTAGTGGCTGTTTTCTCTACGCCATTGGGCGTTCTCATGCACTCGTCCAAGACAGGTGAATTAATGACACACCGCAACTTACTCCTGACATGTGCAGGCATGGCGTTGGCCGTCGTACTGATCGGTCCGGTCGCCGCGGCGGGTGGTTCAGACGGTGGTGGTGCCATGCGCGGCCGGGCGGATGGCGACAGCGGTCCTGGGCTTGCCAGGCAAGTTCAGAAACAGGCGCGCGAACGCCATGAGGTGCGGGAGCGTGTGCGTGATGGCGACCGGATGGAGAAATCGAAGGAGAAGAGCAAAGCATTGGACGACAGCAACGATCGACGGCGGGAACGAGAGCGCGATCGGGGGGTGGACTCCGTGCGCGACGGCAAGGATCACCGGCGCAGCCGGGAAAGTGATCGCAGCCAGGAACTCGTGCGCCCGCCAGCCGATCCGGGCAACGCAGAACGGTCGCGCCGGCGTTGGTGGTGGCCCTTCGGCAACTGACCTTACCGCTTTCCCACACGGTGGGTGAAGGGCGCATAGCGAAAGCCCGTAGGCTCCCCTTTGAGCAATCCGGCATTGCCTGCCACGGGGCGAACATCCAGGCACGTGTCCCTGCCGTTCACTTCGGCTCGACAATTGCCACAGGGTTCCAATGCCTCGTACGTTGCTTCGACCTCTGCACCAAAAGTCCTTTGGCACCTCTCTCACAGTCGCTCGGCAGCGATAAGGGTCTGTGGCGCTTGGCATACTCCTGATTGCCCGGACGCAGAGTCGGATGTTCCAGACGCTGCATCCGGCAATACCGATGTGCCGGACGGTACCGCCGGTGCGGCCGCTACGCGCGTGACCCGCATCGGGCAGCTACCATCGCGGTTTCCGTGGCTGTACCAACGGCGCCAAGCGCCAGGGGCCGCCGCCCCAGACTCGACCCGTACCGGGAGGACCGCATGCAGCGCCTGGCCGTGCCGTTTACCTTCTGCGCCGTATGGTTGATGGCTGCCTGGGCCATTGACCATTACTGGCTCGCCGCCGCCTGCCCCGCGTGCACCGATCCGTTCTCGCTCGAGCTCACGCTGAATGCCCAGGACGTGCTCAAACTGGCCACCGGACGCGTCAGCGCTGTGGTGCTGATCGCTGTACCACTGCTGGTATACCTGCTGGTTCTCATTCCGTACCGGAGTTTCGGTTCGGGCGGCGCCTGGTCCGACGCCATCCAAGCGTGGAGCCGCCCATTCTTCTGGCTGGCGATGGTGTTTTTCTTTGTCTGGGTGGGAGAACTCACCGTGTCCGCACTGACGGGCCTGCTGCCGAAGGGATTCGGCGCGTACGCGGAAGGTTACGGCCTGTCACTGTCCGGCGCGACACTCGGGGTGCGTGAGATCACCGTCAGCGGCCGGCTTGGTGCCTGCGTTGGGCTGCTGCTGGGGCTGTATCTGTTTCTGTCGCGCGGTTTGGCCGCCGCTCACGGGGCGAGGTAGACCGCCACCGGCACGGTCG
>JBPEXU010000002.1:0-3918 GCA_052031225.1 Marinobacter sp.
AGCTTTCTTGAGCCGAGACCATCCTGGCCCCGCCCCTTGGCAAGCCCGCCCCGCGCCCGCTATCCTTCTGTCTCCTGCCAGCCGGCACCGACGGGCTTGTCACGAGGTTATTATGTTTACAGGTATTGTCCAGGGCATTGCCACCGTTAGCGACGTGGCCGCCAAACCCGGGCTTAACACGCTCGCGATCCAGTTCCCCGAAGGTTCAGTCGACGGTGTCAGCATTGGCGCATCGGTAGCCATCAACGGCACATGCCTGACCGTGACCCGCCAGGAAGGCACGACGCTCTACTTCGATGCGATGCAGGAAACCCTCGCCAGAACCACCCTCGGCACTCTGCGCGCTGGCGATCGCGTCAATTTCGAGCGGGCGGCCCGGATTGGCGACGAGATCGGCGGTCACCTGCTGTCCGGCCACATTCATACAACGGCCACCGTCGTCGACATCCTGCGCCCGGAAAACAACGTTACCCTCTGGTTTGAAGTACCGGAAGATTGGGCCCGTTACCTGTTCCCCAAGGGCTACATCGCGATCAACGGCGCCAGCCTGACCATTGGCGAGGTCGCCGGTAACCGGTTCAATGTCCACCTCATCCCGGAAACCCTGCGCGCGACCACCTTCGGCGCGGCGACCGTCGGCCAGTCCGTTAATATCGAAGTCGACAGCCAGACCCAGACCATCGTCGATACCCTGGCCCGGCTTGGCTACGATCGCCCTGCGGCAAACACCACAAACTTAGGGTCCGCGTCCAGCTGAGTCACCTTGGCAAAGTACCGTTTCAGGGATTGGTGATAGCCCAGGTGCCGGTTGCCGACAATCAGTACCCGGCCCTCCGGTGCCAGGTGCTTTGACGCCTGCCGGAACAACCGCAGGGCAATGTGATCGCCCACCACCCCGCCTTCGTGGAACGGAGGATTCAGAAGGATCAGACCGAAACGACCGGCCTGCGCCGGCACACCGTCGGCGTGACACACCGCCGCCGTCGCCTCCGGGAAGGCCAGCACCAGGTTGCGCCGGGCACTGACAACGGCCTGGCTGGACACGTCGCAGAAGGTGACGTTCAACCCGGGGTTTGTCGCCAGCGCCTGCAGTCCGAGCACACCGTTTCCACAGGCCAGATCCAGAACCCGGGTGGCCGGGGCCAGTGCGCCTGCAGCCTCGGCAACTCTGGGCAGGAGCAGGCGGGTTCCGATATCCAGGCGTTCCCGAGCAAACACCGCCGGCATACCACCGACCCGGATGCCATCGGCCAGCCCGTAGTCTTTCCAGGCGCCCGACCAGCCGGCGAGCCTGGCCGAGCCGGCCCGGCAGATCACCACCCGCGCTTTCTTTCGCGCCGGCAACACCGTCTCTGTGTGCACCGCTTCGGCAAAAACATCGACACTGCGACTCGGCAGGTGCTTGATCATACCGCCGGCCAGCAGCGCCCCGTTGGGCGCCAGCACCCCATTTACCCAACGCAACAGCCAGGCCAGATAATCCGACTGCCGGGGAATGCGCAGCACCACCAGATCGAACGGACCTTCTGGCGGCGCCTGCCAATCGTGACAGACGGGGGGATCGGGCAGGTCGGGATTACGGCGGGCATTGATGGCGAGGGCCTCGGGCAGCGTCGCGCTGTCCGCCACCAGTTGCGGCCGGAGCTGAGCGAGCCCGAGGGTCAGTGCCCCGAACTGGTCGTCGATCACCAGGACCCGGGGTTGGTCGATACCAGCAACCACGTTGGCAGCGGCGTCAAGTAACAGCTCATCGGCGGCGTCCCAAGCCCGGAGCGCTCTATCACTGCTCCCTGGGCGAACCAGATCCAGAGCGAACCACGGTGTTTTCAGCTTGGGCGTTGTCATTTCGGGCAATTACCGGTCCTTGTTCACACGGGCGCCATTCTAGGCTGATTATTCTAGAAATTAACCCTAGTGTTGGAACTGTTCATGCAATTCACCCTTTTTGCCCCTCACCCCAGGGGCTTTTTTTCGTCTGTCAGTTACGAACGGCCCGATACACGGTAAAGCGCCGGTTTTCCTTGACGCGCTCGACCGCACCGACGTGCTGTCGGATCAGCGGCTCGTAGGGCAAGAAACTATTGGCCACCAACCGGAGTTCACCGCCCGGGGTGAGGTGACGGGCGACGTCCGCCAGGAAGCGCTCGGTCATGCTGGTGTCGGTCCGGACACCGCTGTGAAACGGCGGATTGGTGACGATTGCGGGCCAGCGGCCCTGCACCCCGGTCAGACCATCGGACGCCAGGATCTCACCATCGCAACCATTGCGCTGGTAGGTTGCCCGGGCACTCAACAGTGCCTGCGACTGGACATCGATACCGTCCACCGGCACCACCGGGCGGCCATTCTGCCAACAATGGGCCTGCCACCAGGCGCCGATCACGCCCGCGCCACAGGCGAAATCCAGAATCCGGCTGGCGCTCAACGGGTGGCTGGCGAGGGATTCCAGCAGCAAAGCGGTGCCCTCGTCCAGTTCGCCGGCGCTGAACACCCCCGGCAGCCCGGCCACATCCAGGGTCACACCGCCAAAACTGACCGGCGTCCAGGTCAGCCAGTCCTCGATGACGTACCGCTGTTCCGGGGCGGCAATGTCGGCACTCCACACCTGGCAGTGGCGGGCACTGTCAACTTTTACCGCGTCTGGTGCCCGGGCTTTAAGCTGCTTGACCGCCCCTGAGATGCCTTCTTTCTTCTCGCCGACCAGCACCAGGCGCGCGCCGGGGGCCGCCAGCCAGAACGCCAGCGCCAGGCGCAAATCCAGCTCGGCCCGGGCCTTGGGCAGGAAAATCACGAGCGAATCGACAGCGTGGGGCGTGAGCTGGGCGCTGTCGTAGCCGAAATGACCGTGCCAGCCGCTGTGGCCGGCCAGCGCTTGATACCGGCCGGCGTGTTCGGTGATCGCCAGGCCACCCCCCGGCAGCTCATTCAGCAGTGCCGGATCGGTGAGGCCAATCACGGCCAGACGGCCGGTCAATAAATCAGAGTTGCGAAGCAGCGCTTCGTGGGAGTTGGGTAACGCGGACATTGACTGGGGCACCCATGGTTAGAGCTGAGGTGGCATATCCTAACCTGAATGGGGCCCCGAGTCTTTGCGGGATTCACTTGTAGCGGGCGACGGTTCCTACGCGCAGTGCGTCTTCGGGCGACATGCCCCAATCGTCGTCCTGCTGGGGCTTGACGGTCCGGGCGTCCTGCTTCTGCCGGGCGGCATGAGAGGAACCGGCTTTGCGCTGCCCCAGAGTGCTCAGAGCTTTCTGCATCAGTTCTTTCATGGTCACCTCCAACCTGACTACGGGGGCTATCGTAGCAAAGCGGCCGGGGACCATCTGTGATGCCGCCACGGGTCAGGAAGTGACGCTCATCACGAATTTTTGACGCAATTTTACATTTGCCGTTAAACCGTTTTTTGACGTCCGGCGCGAACCGGCCGTTCAATCAGTTCCATCACGCTGTTGGCGCGGACGCGTTCTCGCTCCTCTTCGCTTGAGATCGACAGGCCCATGTCCCGCAGCAGTCCATCGGCAACGTCGTAGACGAAGCCATGCACCGTCAGCGGCTGGCCCCGCCGCCACGCCTCCTGCACGATGCTGTTCTGGCAGACGTGACCAACCTGCTCCACCACATTGAGTTCGCACAGGCGATCAATGCGGTCCTGCTCGTTGGGTATGGCGTCAAGCACGGCCCGATGCCGGTCGCGGACATCCTGAACGTGCCGCAGCCAATGGCTGATCATGCCGAAGCCTTCATTGAGCAGCGCGGCCCGGACACCACCACAACCGTAGTGGCCGACCACCAGTACGTGCTTGACCTTGAGCACCTCGATCGCGAACTGGAGCACCGAAAGGCAGTTGAAGTCGGTGTGAACAACCACATTGGCGACGTTCCGGTGCACAAACAGTTCCCCGGGCAGCAGATCCA
>JBPEXU010000020.1:0-20897 GCA_052031225.1 Marinobacter sp.
TCGCCCAGCGCCCGGAACAGGCTGACCTCCCGGCTGCGGGCGTAATGACTCAGCTGCTCCAGGGTGCGCGGGCCGATCTCCCGGCGCGGCACGTTGACCACCCGAAGGAAGGCAGCGTCGTCGTCCGGGTTGACCAGCAGGCGCAGGTAGGACATGGCGTCCTTGATCTCGTTTTTGGAGAAAAACGACTGGCCGCCGGAAATCCGATAGGGGATCTGGTACGCCTGCAGTTTCATTTCCAGCAAACGGGACTGATGGTTGCCCCGGTAGAGCACCGCAAAGTCTCGGAACTCCAAACCTTGCTTGAGTTTCTGATCCAGGATTTCGGTCGCCACCCGTTCCGCCTCGGCGTCCTCGTTGCGGCAGCGGATGATGCGAATCTCCTCGCCGATGGTGTGCTCGCTCCACAACGCCTTCTCGAACACGTGCGGGTTGTTGGCGATCACCGTATTGGCGCACCGCAGGATGCGGCTGGTGGAGCGGTAGTTCTGTTCCAGTTTGACGATCTTCAGGCTCGGGAAGTCGTCCTTGAGCTGCGCCAAGTTTTCCGGGCGCGCGCCGCGCCAGGCGTAGATCGACTGGTCGTCGTCGCCGACCACGGTGAAGGCCGCGCGCTCGGCGACCAGCAGCTTGACCAGTTCGTACTGACAGACGTTGGTGTCCTGATACTCGTCGACCAGCATGTAGCGAATCTTGCGTCGCCATTTGGCCAGCACGTCCGGGCAGCTGCGGAACAGCTGGACCGGCAGCAGGATCAGGTCGTCAAAGTCGACCGCGTTATAGGCTTTGAGGTACTCGTTGTAGCGCTTGTAGATGAGGGCGATCCGTTGCTCGCGCTCATCGGCGGCCCGGCTCAGGGCCTCGTCCGGCCCGCGCATGGCGTTTTTCCAGGATGAAATGGTCATCTGCACGTCGTTCAGTTCATCGCCGGCGTCGGCGCTGGCTTCGCGCAGCATCAGATCCTGCAGCAGGGCCTTGGCATCCTCGGCATCGAAGATGGAGAAGCCCGGGTGGTAGCCCAGATGCGCGTGCTCTTCCCGGATCATGTTCAGGCCGAGGTTGTGAAAGGTCGACACGATCAGGCCCCGGGCCTTGCTGCGATCGACGATCCGGCCCACCCGCTCCTTCATTTCCCGGGCGGCCTTGTTGGTGAAGGTGACAGCAGCAATGTGCCGGCCAGGAATGCCCAGATCTTCGATCAGGTACGCGATTTTTCGGGTAATCACACTGGTCTTGCCGCTGCCGGCGCCGGCCAGCACCAGCAAGGGACCATCGGCGTAGCGGACCGCCTCGCGTTGTCGGGGGTTGAGCTTGTTCACAGATAACCGCGTCTGGGTGACTGAATTGGGACAGATGGGCCAGGTCGCTATTCTACACCAGTTGCAAGTCCTGTACCTTCCGCCTCGATAAGCTATGATTCAGACACAGGATTTGTTCGTTTAAGGATTCACGGGCCCCGCATTAATGACATTGCCTCTGGAGACGCCAAGGACCGATCGGCTACGTGTGCTGGTATTGACGCCTTACCACACGGATTTTCTATGGCTGGAGTCCTTGCTTGTCGGCGATGCCGACATGTCGCCGGATGCAACTTGGTGTCCGGACCTGATCGATTGTGACGATCTGATCCGGAACGCCAGTTTCGATGTCATCGTCTGGGACTGCGTGTTCAACGGCGGTTCCGAGGCGTCGTTCCTGCAATATCTGGCGGCGTCCAGCGGCGACAAGCCGGTGCTTGCCCTGAGTGCCGAACCACCCGGCGAGCGGGCCTCGGAGCTGCTCTCGCTCGGGGCGTCGGATTACCTGTGCCTACAGTGGCTGGATCGCTGGAACTTCGCCCGGGCGGTCAAGTGCCTGTGGTACCGGGAGCAGTTGAAAACGACCGCCCGTGGTCATCTGGGGCGGGAGGTGGCCACCGGAGTGATCAACCGGGACCTGTTTTTCGACCGCCTGCAGCAGGCGCTGCTGCGGGCCGAACGGAGTGGTCACCGGCTCGCGCTGCTGCACCTGAACGTTGACGATTTCCGCAGCATGAACGAATCCTTCGGTTACCAGAAAAGTGACCAGCTGATGCTGAAGCTGGCCGCGCGTCTGCGCCAGAGTCTCCGCCGGGTCGACTCCCTGATGCGTATTGGTGGTGACGAGCTGGCCATCATTGTCGAGCAGGTGGAGGATTCCCTCGACATCACCCGCATCATCCGCAAAGTGGTCACCGCCCTGGACGATCCCATCGCCATCGATGGTCAGAGCGTCATGGTCAACGCCAGCCTGGGGGTGGCAACTTACCCGGAGGCCGGTGAGAACGCGGAAAACCTGATGCGTCGCGCCAACCGGGCGATGTTTGAGGCCAAGCGGGATCCGGGCACCAGCTACCGTTTCTACGACCGTCAGCTGCACATTTCCGCCGGCTACCAGCTGCGGCTGGAAGCGGACCTGCGCAATGCCCTGCGGGGCAACGAACTGGAGGTCTATTTTCAGCCCCGGATCGATCTCGCCACCGAAGAGGTGCGGGGCGTGGAGTGCCTGCTGCGCTGGAATCACCCGCAACGCGGGCTGGTGGGGCCGAACGAATTTATTCCGGTGGCCGAACGCAGTGGCCTGATCGTGCCCATCGGCTACTGGGTGATCGAGCAGGCCTGTAAGCGCCTGCGAGACGCGGCGGAGCTGGGCTTTGCCAGCCTGGTGTTTGCCGTCAACCTGTCGTTCCGGCAGTTCCACGACCGGAAAATGACGGAAACCATCTTCCGGATCATCTTCAATGCCAACATCGACACCAGTTTGCTGGAGCTGGAGCTGACCGAAAGCGCAATGATGCACGATCCGGACTACGCCCAGCGCTGTCTGCGCGAACTCAACCAGCTCGGCATCAGTTTTGCGCTGGACGATTTCGGTACCGGTTTTTCCTCCCTCAGCAACTTGCAGCACCTGCCGATTTCTCTGGTCAAGATCGACAAGTCGTTTGTCCAGGATCTGGGCCATTCCGCCGATGCCGAGCACATCATCCGGGCCATCATCAGTCTGGCCCACAGCCTGCAGATGAGCGTGGTGGCCGAAGGGGTGGAAACCGCAGGTCAGCTGGAGTTTCTGCGTCAGAGCCACTGCGATGAAATTCAGGGCTACTACTTCGCCCGCCCCATGCCCTGGGACGACCTTGTGCAGTTTCTGAGCGAGCGTGGCCAGTTGGCTTGCTTGCAGAAGTAAGCCGCTGTACCTTTCCCGGTTACTTTGATTCCCAGGTTTTCGACAGAGGTAGCATGAAGAGTATCTCCAGCCGTATCGCCGACGAGCTTGGTGTCCGCGAACAACAGGTCAACGCCACCATCGCCCTGCTGGACGAGGGCGCCACCGTTCCGTTTATCGCCCGTTACCGGAAGGAGGTGACCGGTTCGCTGGATGACAGTCAGCTTCGGACCCTGGAGGAGCGCCTGCGTTACCTGCGCGAGCTGGAGGACCGCCGGGCGGTGATTCTCAGCAGCATCGAGGAACAGGGCAAGCTGACCGACGAGCTGCGCGCGAGCATCAACGAAGCCGACACCAAAAACCGGCTGGAAGACCTGTACCTGCCGTACAAACCCAAGCGCCGGACCAAGGCCCAGATTGCCCGGGAAGCCGGTCTTGAACCGCTGGCGGACGCCCTGTACGACGATCCGACTCTGGACCCGGAAACCACCGCCGCCGGTTACCTCAACCAAGATGCGGGTATCGACGACACCAAGGCGGCGCTGGATGGCGCCCGCTACATTCTGATGGAACGCTTTGCCGAAGACGCCGAGCTGCTGGGCAGCCTGCGTGAGTTCATCTGGCAGCAGGGCCAGCTGAAGGTGTCGGTGGTTGAGGGCAAGGAGAACGAGGGCGCCAAGTTCCGCGATTATTTCGATCACGTCGAACCGCTGAGGAAGGTGCCGTCGCACCGGGCGCTGGCCATCCTCCGGGGCCGCAACGAGGGCATCCTGAGCTACAGCATTGTGGTGGGCGACAGCGACGACGACCGGCGCCAGCCGCATCCGGCCGAGCAGCGCATCGCCGCCCACTGGCGCATCCGGGACGAGGGCCGACCGGCCGACAAGTGGCTGTCGGAGGTGGTGCGTTGGACCTGGCGCGTCAAACTGTCGACCCAGATCGAGACCGACCTGATGGCCCAGGTGCGGGAAGCCGCGGAAACCGAGGCCATCAATGTCTTTGCCGCCAACCTCAAGGATCTGTTGCTGCTGGCCCCGGCCGGCCCCCGGCCAACGCTGGGGCTGGATCCGGGGCTGCGTACCGGGGTCAAGGTGGCGGTGATCGACGGCACCGGTCAGGTGGTCGACCACGGTGCGATTTTTCCTCACGCGCCGCAGAACCAGTGGGACCGGTCGATCGAACAGCTGGCGGCCTGGTGCCGTCAGTACCGGATTGAACTGGTGGCGATCGGTAACGGCACCGCTTCCCGGGAGACTGAAAAACTGGTGGCCGATCTGTGCAAGCGCTTCCCGGAACTGAAGCTCGCGCGCATTGTGGTGAACGAGTCCGGCGCCTCGGTCTATTCGGCGTCGGAATTCGCCTCCCGGGAACTGCCGGACCTGGACGTCACCATCCGCGGCGCGGTGTCCATTGCCCGCCGGCTGCAGGACCCGCTGGCGGAACTGGTGAAGATCGAGCCCAAATCGATCGGGGTAGGCCAGTACCAGCACGACGTGTCGCAGGTTCAGCTGTCGCGCAGCCTGGATGCGGTGGTGGAAGACTGTGTAAACGGCGTGGGGGTGGATCTGAACACCGCTTCCGTACCGCTGTTGGCGCGGGTGTCCGGGCTGAACCAGAGCATTGCCCAGAACATCGTCGATTACCGCAGTCAGAATGGCCTGTTCACCAACCGCAAACAATTGCTGAAGGTCAGCCGGCTGGGTGAGCGTACCTTCGAGCAGGCAGCCGGCTTTCTGCGCATTGGCGGCGGTGACAATCCGCTCGACCGCTCCGCCGTGCACCCGGAGGCTTACGGCGTGGTGGAGCAGATCGCGACCCGGAACAACCGTCGGGTCGAAGACATCATCGGTGACACCGCGTTCCTGCGCAGCCTCAATCCGGAAGACTATGTGACCGAACGATTCGGCTTGCCAACGGTCAAGGACATCATTGCCGAACTGGAGAAACCTGGGCGCGACCCCCGGCCGGAATTCCGCTTTGCCCATTTTGAGGAAGGGGTGGAAACCCTGAACGACCTGAAGCCCGGCATGGTGCTCGAAGGCACCGTCACCAATGTCACCAACTTTGGTGCCTTCGTCGATATCGGCGTCCATCAGGACGGCCTGGTGCACATCTCGGCGTTGTCGCACAACTTCGTCAAAGACCCGCGCGAGGTGGTGAAGGCCGGCGATATCGTTAAGGTCAAGGTGATGGACGTGGACATCCCCCGTAAACGCATCGGGCTGTCGATGCGGATGGACGATCAGCCCGGCGAGAAAACCGATCCGCGGGGCGCCGGGCGTGGGCGCAGTGATAACCGCAGCCGGGCCGGCGCCAATCGCGAGGCCGGAGCGCAGAAATCGCCGCAGGGGGCCATGGCGGGCGCCCTGGCCCAGGCGCTGGCCTCGGCCCGGAAAGAGCGCCGGTAATCGATGCAACCCATTGTCCGTCAGCCCCCGGGTCACCCGACCCGGGGGCTGCATCAGGAGTGAAACATGGCTGAATCCCGCCACTCGCTGTTCCGTCAGTTTGGTAAATCCGACTGGCACGGTTTCCTCAAGGGGGTCGAGAAAGAGGGGCTGAGGGTGGACCGCAACGGCTTCATCGCGCAGACCCCGCACCCCGAGGCGCTGGGCTCGACTCTGACCCACCCCCGTATCACTACCGACTATTCCGAAGCGCTGCTGGAACTGATTACCCCGGTCTGCGACAGCACCGAGGCCATGCTGGCCTCGCTGCGGGACATTCATCGCTTCGTTCAGAACCACCTGGGCGATGAGGTGTTCTGGGCCGCCAGTATGCCGTGTGAGTTGGACGGCGACGCCAGCATACCGATTGCCGAGTACGGGTCGTCGAACATTGGCCGGCTCAAGCACGTCTACCGCCAGGGCCTGGCGGTTCGCTACGGTCGGATGATGCAGAGCATCGCCGGAGCACACTACAACCTGTCGCTGCCCGATGCGTTCTGGGATCAATGGCAGCGGGTGCTGGGCAATCAGCAGTCGCTCAAGGACTTCAAATCGGATCAGTATTTCTGGCTGATTCGCAATTTCCGGCGCCGGAGCTGGCTGCTGATGCTGCTGTTTGGCGCCTCCCCGGCGCTGGATGCCAGCTTTGTCGCCAACGTTCAGCACGATCTCAGCCGGCTCGACGACCAAAGCTGGTACGGCACCTACGCCACCTCGCTGCGGATGGGCGATCTGGGTTACCACAACAACGCCCAGTCGTCGCTGAAGATCTGTTTCAACGAGCTGAGCAGCTATACCCAGACCCTGCACCGGGCGATTCACACATCCTGGCCGCCCTACGAAGCCATCGGAACCCGGCGGGGCGACGAGTTTATCCAGATCAACACCAGCGTCCTGCAGATTGAGAACGAGTATTACAGCGCGGTTCGGCCCAAGCGCACCACCGAACGCAACGAAAAACCGATTCAGGCGCTGGAGGCGCGCGGGGTTGAATACATCGAAGTCCGCTGCCTGGATCTGGACCCGTTCTCGCCGATTGGCGTGAGCCGCCAGCAGATCGATTTCCTCGATCTGTTTCTGTTGGACTGCCTGTTGTCGGATTCGCCCCGGATCGGTGACGAGGAGTGTGACCGGCTGGACGACGATTACAAAGACGTGGTCGCCCGTGGTCGCGACGCCGCTCTGACGTTGTGCCTGGGACGCTGCGACGACGGCGCCCGGGTGCCGGTTCAGCGCGCTGCCGCCGAGCAGTTGGATCGTCTTCAGCCACTGGCCGAGTTGCTCGATGGCTGGACCGGTCGCCGCGATTACTCCGAGGCGCTGCGGGCTCAGCGTCAGGCGCTCGCCGACGGCGTGACCTCGGCGCGGGTGCTGGAGGCCATGCGCGCCTCGGGCCAGGGGCACCGGGACTGGGTCATGAGTCAGTCCCTGGCGCATCAGGACACGCTTCGTGGCGAAGGTCTGTCAGCGGAGACGAATGCCCAGTTTCAGGCCATGGCCCGAGAGTCGCTGGCAGAGCAGCGTCGGCTGGAGGAGAACGACAGCGTGCCGTTCGAGCAGTTTCTGGCGGACTACCTGGAGGCCTGAGCAGCCGGGGATAGTCGCAGTCGCCGCCCGATGTGGACCTGCCGCACAGAAAACGAACAAAAGTTTGTCAGTGCAGTATTCGCCTGTTAGTTTTTGTAACAGAGGGACGACGGGGGATACCGGCATGGCACGGGACATCAAACTCGGCTGGGACGTGGAAGCACTGAATAAAGCCTATCGGCAGGGCTATATGGCCGCCACTATGGGCATGGACAAGGGGCGCTGTCCTTACCTCGGTGAGGTCGTCATTGCCGCCTGGGAAGCCGGCTGGGAGGATGCGGCCGCGGTGGCCAGGGAACAACAGGATCAGGCCGACGACCTGTTCTCCCGCATTGCCTGACTGACGGCCGGGATGCGCCGCCAGTCAGTCTCCTCAATCCCCGAGCTGCGCTATTTCTGCACCACAAATTCGGTGAACAGCACGCCGTCAATGGCGGCGCCGGTTTGCTGCTGTTCCAAGATCTGATTGATCCGCGTTTTTGCTTCTTCCCGCAGCGCCTGCTGACCTTCCATAGTGGTCAGCGCGTTGACGTCGGTCTGCTCACCAAACAGCATCACCAGTTCGTGTCTGAGCCTGGGCATGTGAGCTTCCACCGCCGGCCGTACGTCGGTGCTCGATGCCCGCAGGCTGATGGCGGCTTTCAGATAGGTGATTTTGGGGCCTGGCTCCCCGACATGGGTCACGAAGGCCGGGGTCAGGGCAATGTAGTCGGTGACCGCCGGCGCCGATTCTTCGGCGCTGTCGTCCTCGGACTCGTCGGCCAGGACCGGCCAGGACGCCAGGGCCATCACGAGCAGAAACAGGGTCAGAAGGGTTTTTGGCTGACGACTCATAGGCTTGAAGTTCATGATGGTTTAGGGTTTAGTGACCGGGGCATCGAAGACCGCCGGACGTCTGGAGCATAGCAGGCCCGGTGCCGGGATGCAGTGTTGAATCGTCAACTTGAGGTGTCGTTTTGATCAGCAGGTGGGTGTTTGGAGGCGTATTTCTGGTGTGTGCGGCACTGCTCGGCACCGCTTTCTACATGGAGCACGTGATGGGCCTGGAACCCTGCCCCTTGTGCTGGTTGCAGCGCTTTGGCTTCATGGGCGCCGGGCTGGTCGGTTTGCTGGCGTTTGTGCATGGCCCCCGGGGTTGGGGCCAGCGGGTTTACGGCTTCCTGCTTGTCGTCACTGCCGGTACCGGGCTCGGCCTCGCCGGACGGCAGCTGTGGCTGCAGAGCCTGCCTGCAGATCAGGTGCCCGCGTGCGGCCCGTCGGTGGATTACATGCTGGAGGTGCTGCCGTGGATGGACGTGCTGGCCACCGCGCTGAAGGGCACGGGCGATTGTGCAGAGGTGGTGTGGCGTTTTCTTGGGCTCAGTATTCCCGGCTGGACCGCGCTGTTTTTCGCGGCGTTGGTGGTCATCGGGCTGGTGTTCCTGTTCCGGCGTCCGCGACCACGCAGCTGGATTCAGCACTGAAACGGTTGCGGTAAACCCGAGCCATGGGGTACCTTGATTTTCATCCGAAGAAGAACCTGAACCGGTCGGCAGACACCGGACAACAAAGCGGAGACAGGGGCCATGTTGGAGAATTGCCGGAATGCCAGGGAACGTTGGGGTGGGGTCAGTGAGCTGATCGACCGCTGGTTGAAAGAACGTCAGGAGCTGCTGGTCCACTACTGCGAACTGTCCGGAGAGAACGATTTCTCCCAGACCGAGGCGTTAAAGGAAAAGTTCGTTCGCCTGTGTGAGGTTCTGGTCGATTATGTGTCAGCCGGACATTTCGAGATCTACGAGCAGCTGATTCAGGAAGCCCGGGAGTTCAACGACGGAGGCCTGGAGCTGGCGGCGAAACTCTATCCCCGGATCGAGCAGACCACCGAAGTGGCGTTGAACTTCAACGACCGGGTGGATGCCCGACCGATGACCGAAGCCGACATTCGGGAGCTGTTTGGCGAGTTGTCGCGCCTGGGCGAGGCGCTGGAGAGTCGGTTTGAGATGGAAGATTTTCTGATCGAGCATTTGCACAACGCCCATGCCGGCAAGGTGGCATCGGCCTGAGTACGTTTTTTCAGGGCACAAAAAAAACCGGTACAGGCGACGCCTGACCGGTTTTTTTGTGCCTGGCGGCGGGTTATTCGCCTTCTTCTTCGCTGCCCGGATTGACCTCCAGCAGCTCGACGTCGAATACCAGGGTTTCATTCGGGCCGATGCCGCGGTTACCGCCCGGGCCATAGGCCAGCTCTGACGGGATGTAGAGCTTGTAGCGGGCGCCTTCGCTCATCAGCTGAAGACCTTCCGTCCAGCCCGGAATCACCTGATTCAGGGCAAACGTAACCGGCTGGCCGCGCTCACGGGAGCTGTCAAACACCTCGCCGGAAATCAGCTCACCGGTGTAATGGACTTCAACGGTATCTTCGGCACTTGGTTTGTCGCCGTTGCCTTCTTCAATGACTTCGTACTGCAGGCCGGATTCGGTCGTCTCCACACCGTCACGCTGGGCGTTCTCGGCCAGGAAGGTCTCGCCGGCTTCCTTGTTCTTCTGGGCCAGCTCTTCCATCTGCTGCATTTGCTGCTGCTGCAGTTCCTGCTGGTAGGTCATGAGCGCCTGCTGGATTTCCTCGCGGCTCATGCGTTTGGTCTCGTCGTCACCGGCGTGGCCGTGCTGGATACCCTGAAGGAACTGATCCATCTGCAGGTCGGGCAGGTCATTGCTCATCCGCTCGCCGAGCACCAGGCCCATGCCGTAGCTGACTTTCTGGTCGGTTGTTTCGAGTTTCGGATCTTCCGGAGTTTCCGGCGGAGTGGAGCAGCCGGCGACAATACCGGTGACGGCCAGTGCGAGCAGGGTTTTCTTCATTGCCATGTCCTTGAGTGTTCGGAAATGTAGCGCGGGGCATCTGAGGCTCCGCGTCGATGTTGTCGGAACCATGACGTTAACGGGTTCGCGCCTCAGATGCCACTGAACATGTGTTAACAAACCGGACGCGTTGTTCAGCTTCCGTTAGTGCCCGTGTTGGGGCCAAGTGAGAAGGGTGCGGTGTAAGGTGCCTGCCAGTCGTTTTCGGGATCTGAAGAAGCGGTACCGGGCAGCGCCGGTTCCGTGCGCTCGATGGCGAGGGTGTTCCAGGGGCCCTGTTCGGGCGGCTGATCGGCGTAATGCCAGATGCCGTCGGTGTCCTGCCATTTGAAGACGATCTCCGGTCCGTCGGTGGGAACGGGGGACGGCACCATGCCTTCGAAGGCGGGTATCTCGCTGCTCTGTTCCTGTTCAGCGGACGCCGGTACAGACACATCTTCCGGGTCACCCAGGCCAAAGAAAATCAGCAGCAGGAGCAGTCCCAGTGCCGGGAACGCAAGCCGGAGGAGCCATTTCATGATCATGGCTGTCGATCTCCCTTCGGGAAGGCGGCCAGTGCTCTGGCCAGTGAATTCAGCGCCGTCGAGGCCCGTTCCGCCTGGTCGGGGCCAGGAGCCGCTGCGGCCAGGTTGTGTCGGATCAGCATGTCACGTCCCTGCTGGTGGGTCTCATCCGGGGGTTCCTTGCTCAGTGCATGCCATACCAGGGCCAGCTCCAGGCGTTCCGCCTCCAGTTCCAGATCGGCCAGACTGCGGCGCAGTCCGGCGACCGGGGCGGGTTCTCTGGGCAGGCGCTGGCGCGCAGTTCGCAGGGCACCGGTTACATGTTCGCGCCACTCTGTTACCGTAGCGTCCTCAATGCCGGCATAACGCCTGCCTTCCAGGGCCAGCCAGCCGGCACAGAGAATTTGAGTCACGCTCCAGCCTTCCGACTGGAGCGCCAGGCAAGTGCTCTCGACCTGCGGTTGCTGCCAGAATGCCAGGGCGAAGCGCCACAACGGGTTGTCCGGTTTCAGTTCCCTGGGTAACAGCACGCCGAACCTGCCCTGACTATCTTACGCTGATAAAATGAATATATGTTAACGATAACCGATCTCAGTTTACAACGGGGCGGTGTCTGGTTGCTAGAATCCGTCAACCTGACGGTTCAGCCCGGACAGCGCGTTGCCATTGTTGGCGCCAATGGCGCCGGAAAGTCCAGTCTGTTCCAACTCTTATTGGGCCAATTGGCGCCGGAGCAGGGTCAGGTGTCGCTCCCCGGTGGCTGTCGCATTGCCCACATGGCTCAGGAGGTTGATGCCTCAGCCCGTTGCGCCCGGGAGTTCGTGCTCGACGGCGACCTGGATCTGCGCCGCCTGGAGGCCGAACTCGCCCGCGCCGAGGCGGCTGGTGATGACCACGCCGTGGCCCGCATTCACGGTGAGCTGGACCTCCACGAGGCCTGGTCCGCGCCCCGGCGCGCCGAGGCGCTGCTGCGTGGGCTCGGGTTTGCCGACGGCGATGCCGATCGGCCGGTTTCGGCGTTCTCCGGGGGCTGGCGTATCCGGCTCAACCTGGCCCAGGCACTGATGCGGCCCTCGGAGCTGTTGTTGCTGGACGAGCCGACCAACCACCTGGATCTTGACGCCTGCCTGTGGCTGGAAAACTGGCTGCGGCGGTACCCCGGCACCTTGTTGTTCATTTCCCACGATCGCGATTTCATGGATCGCGTGGCCACCCACGTGGTTCATTTCGACCGGCGCCAGCTGGTGCTGTACACCGGCAACTACTCGGCGTTTGAACGCCAGCGCGCTGAGCGACTGGCGCAGCAGCAGGCCAACTACCAACGCCAGCAGGCGCGCATCGCCGAAATCCAGCGTTTTATCGACCGCTTCAAGGCCAAGGCCACCAAAGCGCGTCAGGCTCAGAGCCGGGTCAAGGCGCTCGAACGTATGGAGCGCATCGCGCCGGCGCATATTGACTCGCCATTCAGCTTCGAGTTCCCGATGGCTGAAAAAGTCTCCAACCCGTTGCTGTCAATCCGAGACGGTCGCGCCGGCTATGGCGAGACTACGGTGCTTGATGCCATCAACCTGACCCTGTTGCCGGGCAGCCGAATCGGTCTGCTAGGGCCGAACGGGGCTGGCAAGTCCACGTTGATGGACGCCCTGCGCGGCCAGTCGACCCTGCTGGCGGGCGAGCGGGCCTGCGGTGAGCATCTGGCCATTGGCTATTTCGCCCAGCACCAGCTGGAAGCGCTGGATCTGGACGCCAGTCCGTTTCTGCACCTGCAGCGCCTGGCGCCGGGCGCGTCCGAGCAGAGCATCCGAAATTTTCTGGGTGGTTTCGATTTTCACGGCGACGATGCGCTGACTCCCATCCGTTCGTTTTCCGGCGGCGAGAAGGCGCGGGTCGCCCTGGCGGTCATTGCCTGGCAGCGTCCCAACCTGCTGTTGTTGGACGAACCGACCAACCACCTGGATCTGGAGATGCGCCAGGCGCTGACCATGGCGTTGCAGGACTTCGAAGGCGCCATCGTGGTGGTATCGCACGACCGCCACCTGCTGCGCAATACCGTGGACGAGTTCTGGCTGGTCTGTGATGGCCGGGTGACGGACTACGATGGTGATCTGGACGACTATGAGCGCTGGCTGGCAGAGCGACGCAAAGAACGTGATGAGGCGGCCGCGCCAACGCGCGAGCCGCAAAACGGACCTCAGGGCCAACCGGAACCGGTGCGTGAAACCGCCGAAGACCGGAAAGCCCGGAAGCGCCTGGAAGCGGAACTGCGCCAGAAGCTGAGTCCGTACCGGAAACAGCAGAGTCAGCTTGAGCGGCGCATGGAGCAGTTACAGGCAACGTTGGCGGAGCTGGAATCCGAACTGGCCGATCCGGCGCTGTACGGCGAGTCGGGCAAAGAGCGGCTGAAGGAGCTGCTGGCGCGCCAGGCCGACGCCAAGAGGCAGCTGGACACGGCCGAGGCGGAGTGGCTGGAGATCAGCGAGCGGGTGGAGGCGCTGGAAGCCGAACTGGCCGGTTAGTGCTCGGTGATCCTGAGCGTGAAGTCCTGTTTGGCCAGGTAGTCCCGCTCGTTCTCAAGATCCGCCAGGGTCAGCGGGCGGTCGTCCAGCCAGCCCTTGGGGAAGCTGACCGTCAGCTTGTCGCTGCCCGCCTGCAGGCGGAAATCGGGGGGCGGCTCTAAATCCCGGGCGTGTTGCAGCAGCACCGCCAGGCGCACCAGCACGCACAGGTAGCGCAGGCGAATCTGGTCGTCCGGGTCCAGGCCTTCGAAGATCGCCGGCGCGAATTTCCGGCGATGGCCCCGGACCAGGGTCGCCAGATCGCGCTGGAACTGCTGGCTGAATCCCGGCAGATCGGAATAACGCAAAAGGTAGGCGCCGTGCTTGTGATACTGACTGTGGGAAATGGTCAGGCCGATCTCGTGCAGCCGGCAGGCCCAGCGCAGCACTTCTTCGTCGTTGGCGGTGTCCAGGTTCCAGGTGTCCGCCACCTGTTCCCAGGCCGCCACCGCGGTGGCTTCGACCGCCGCGCCATGGGCCTGATCCACATGGTAGCGCTCCTGCAGGGCGGAAATGGTCCGCTCGCGCACGTCCTCGTGGCGGATGCGACCGACAATGTCGTACAGCAGACCTTCCCGAAGCGCACCATCGGCGAAACTCATTTCTTCGATATCGAGGGAGCGGAAGGCGCCCATCAGGATGGCGAATCCGGCCGGAAAGATGTTCTGCCGGTCGGCGCGCACGCCGAGATCCCCGAGTTTCTCGGTTTTGCCCATGTCCACCAGCCGCTTGCGCAGCTCCTGCATGCCCGCCCGGGTGATGGTGCCGTCGGTCACTTTCAGTGACGCCAACACGTTGGCAATGGCTTTGATCGAACCGGACGAGCCCACGGCGCTCTGCCAGCCCATGTTGCGGTACTGCTGACGGATGTTGAGCAATTCCTGCTCGGCGTGGGTGATGGCCTTGTCCATCTGGCGGCGGGTGATCTTGCCGTCGGGAAAGTAGCGGTTGCGGAAGGACACGCAACCCATGTGCAGGCTTTCCAGCACCAGCGGCTCGAACCGCTCGCCGATGATGAACTCGGTGCTGCCGCCGCCGATGTCGATCACCAGGCGCCGGCCCTGATCGTCGGACAGGGTGTGGGAGACGCCCAGGTAAATCAGGCGGGCTTCCTCCCGGCCGGCGATGATTTCGACCGGGTAGCCGAGCACTTCCTCGGCCCGGTTCATGAACTGGTGGGCGTTGCGGGCGACCCGCAGGGCATTGGTGCCGACCACCTGAACCGCCTCCGGCGGCATCCCCCGCAGGCGCTGCGCGAAGCGCCGGAGACAAGCCAGGGCGCGCTCCTGAGCTTCTTCGGTCAGACGGTTGAACTCGTCCAGGCCGGCGCCAAGCTGAACCTTTTCCCCCATTTTTTCCAGGGTCCGGATCTCTCCGTGGACCAGGCGCGCCACCACCATGTGGAAGCTGTTGGAGCCCATGTCGATGGCTGCGAGCATCTGCGGCGCGGCGTTCGTGTTCTCGGCGGTAGGGTCGGCCGTCACGTCGTCGGGAAACCTTGTTTGAGGGAACTTGCGGGCTACTATAAGCGATCTTTCTTCGGCCTGTCAGTAGTGGAAATTGACCGGTGCCAAAGCGCTGGGCGTTGACCGGGGTCAGGGCACCAAAACCGGAAGCCGGTACATGTACTGCTTCACAGACCGAGGACCAATCGCGTAAAGTATGGCCTAAATCAATGAGCGCGAGGGTGTGCAGTACGCCTGCCGCCGTCAGCATCAGTCCACAGCATCGCCCGCCGACCCGCACCTGTGCCGGGGCGGCTCGTGGCGTTGCCTGAATCAGGAAAAAGGTAATGAGCGGAAACATCGTTAACGTCACCGACGCATCTTTCGAACAGGACGTACTGAAGTCCGACATTCCGGTACTGGTGGATTACTGGGCCGAGTGGTGTGGCCCGTGCAAAATGATTGCCCCGGTGCTGGAAGAGATTGCGGACGAGTACGAGGGCCGGCTGAAGGTTTGCAAGCTGAACATTGACGAGAACGAGCAGACCCCGCCCAAGTTCAACATTCGCGGCATCCCGACGCTGATGCTGTTCAAGAACGGCAACGTCGACGCCACCAAGGTCGGCGCGCTGTCCAAGTCCCAGCTGGCCGCCTTCCTGGACAGCAACCTCTGATCGGTTTGCTGCCGCAAGACCGCCCCTGAGCAAGGTTCACGGGCGGTTTTTTTCTGCCATGACCACCAGTTCCACTCCCAGCATTGCCGGCCTGCTCCTGGCGGGCGGACAGGGCGCCCGGATGGGCGGCCTGGACAAGGGCCTGATCGAGTGGCAGGGGCGAGCCATGGCCCAGTGGGTGCTGGACGCCCTGTCGACGGTCGCCGACCCGGTGCTGATCAGCGCCAACCGGTCACTCGACGCCTACCGTCGGCTGTCTCCGCAATGGGTGTGCCCCGACCCCGACGACATTCGCGGCCAGGGACCTCTGGCGGGGTTGTTGACCGGGCTGCGGGCGGCGGAACGGCTGGGCGTGCCGGCGGTTCTGGTTTGCCCCTGCGATACCCCGGGCATCACCGCGGATGTGCTCTCCCACCTTGTTCAAGCCTGGCACGCCCAGCCGGAGCGCCCGGTCATCGCCGAGTGCGACGGCCGGACCCATCCGTTGCATGGGGTTTATCCGGTGGCTGTGCGTCCGGCACTGGAGGACTGGCTGGCCGCCGGCAACCGGCGCGTGATGGGCTTTGCGCAGTCGGTGTCGGCCACGGTCGAACCTTGCCCGGGGGCGGCGGAGGCGTTTCGGAACCGCAACCGGCCGACGGATCTGGACGAGACCTGACCGGGGCGCCGGCCGCTGCGGATCGCAGCCCTCCGGCTTATTCCCAGCGCTGGGCGCGGGCCCGGTCCGAGGCCTTCTGCTCCACCCAGTGTTCGCCGCTGTCCGTCAGCTCTTTTTTCCAGAAGGGCGCGGATGTTTTCAGTGCATCCATCAGGAACGCACAGGCGGCAAAGGCGTCGCTCCGGTGTGCGCTGCAGACGCCGACAAACACGATCTGCTCCTGCAGGCCTAGGCGGCCGACACGGTGGATGACCCGGACCTTGCGAACGTCCCAGCGCTGGCGGGCCTGATCGATCAGACCCTGGATAACCTGCTCGGTCATGCCCGGGTAGTGCTCCAGGTACAGTCCGGTCACGCCCTCCTGATCGCCGCTGTCCCGGACCAGGCCGGTAAAGGTCGCGATCGCCCCGGTGCCGGCGCCGCTGTCGCGCAGGGCCTGGTATTCCGCAGCCGGATCAAAGTCCCCGGTTTGGATCGAAATCATGTCAGCCCCCGGTTACCGGTGGGAAAAACGCCACTTCGTCGCCCGGCCGAACCGGTGTCGATGGCTTTGCCATCGCCTGATTGACTGCAATCATCACCGGCTGATCGCCCTCAAGCTGGGCCCAGGCACCGCCTCTGGCCGCCAGTTCGGCCAGCAGGTCGCCCGCGGTCTGATTGCTGCGGGCGGGCAGCTCCAGAGTGTCGGTGGCGAGCTCTTCCCGCAAGCGGGCGAAAAAACGAATGGTGAGTGTGTCCGTGCTCATGTCAGCTCAACAGCTCTGCAAAAGAGTAGTAGGTCAACGGGTCGCCGTCGGACACCGTTGTGTTTTCCGGGATTACCGCCAGGCCGTCGGCCCAGCAGGCCGAGCTGAGCACCCCCGAACTCTGGTTCGGAAACGCCGCCAGCACCCGGTCGCCGCCGCGGAGTTCTTTGCGCGCTCGGACAAACTCCCGGCGCACCGACGCCGAGGTGACACTGAACGCCGCCGGTAGCCGCTCCCCGACCGGCAACACCCGGTCGCGACCCTGACACTTGCGGATGTAAGGCATGCCCACCACCAGGAAGGTCACCAGCACCGCCGCCGGGTTGCCCGGCAGTCCCAGCAGCGGCGTGCCGTTCAGGCTGCCAAACGCCAGCGGTTTGCCGGGTTTGATGGCCATGCGCCAGAGCGACAGCTGGCCGTGCTCTTCCAGCACCGCCCGGACATGGTCTTCCTCGCCCACCGAAACACCGCCGCTGGTGATCAGTAGATCGGCCTGTTCGGCGGCCCGGGTCAGCGCGACGCGGGTGGCGTCCCGGGTGTCTGCCAGGGTCTGGCAGAGCACGACGTCACAGCCGGCCTGGGCGAGCAGACCCAGCAGGGTAAAGCGATTGGTATTATAGATCTGGCCGGGCGCCAGGGGTTCCCCGGGCTCAACCAGTTCGTCGCCGGTGGTGAAAACCGCGACCCGAAGGCGCGACTGCACCGGCACCCGGGCCTGGCCCATGGACGCCAGCAGGCCCAGTTCCTGAGGCCGGATGCGGGTGCCTTTGGCCAGCGCCAGATCGCCCCGGGCCAGATCCTGGCCCCGGCGACGGATGTTCTGGCCTTCGGTGACCTCTGCCTTTACCCGTATGCCCTGGTCGGTGACCTCCACCCGTTCCTGCATCACCACCGAATCCGCGCCTTCGGGAATCTCCGAACCGGTGAAAATCCGCACTGCGGTGCCCGGGGTCAACGGCGTTGGCGCCTCGCCTGCCGGTATCCGGCCAGACACCGGGATCGGGCGGTTGCCGTCCAGATCGGCCTTGCGAACTGCATAGCCATCCACCGCGCTGTTGTCCGCCGGTGGCACATCGGCGGGGACATAGATGTTTTCCCCGAGAATGCGGTCGAGACTGTCCGTCAGCGCCACGGTTTCGGTCCGGGACAGCACCGGGGCCTGGGCAAGTATCTGCTCGATGGCGGTGTCGACGGGGGTCAGGTTCTGGCCTGCCATGGATTCACTCCTGCGAGGTTGCTTACTTTTCGGCGCGCTCGCCGACCACTTCCTGTAGCCGCGGATAGGCGTCGTTGACCGGCTTGCGCAGTGCCAGCGCGGAGAAGTTGCAGGGGCCGTGACGGCTGTCGAGTTGGCTTTTCAAGATGCCGTTCCAGCCGGTCCGGCAGGCGCCGGTGGAACCGGGCAGACAGAAAATAACGGTGTGATTGGCCAGCCCGCCGAAGGCCCGGGACTGAATGGTCGAGGTGCCGATTTCCTCAGCCGACAGGCGCCGGAATTCCTCGCCAAAGCCGTCGATGGTCTTGTCCAGCAGCGGCGCGACCGCCTCCGGTGTGCTGTCCCGTTCGTGGAAGCCGGTGCCGCCGGTGATGATCACGACGTGGATTTCCGGGTCGGCGATCCAGCCCGCCAGCAGGGCCCGAACCAGGTAGATGTCGTCCGGCAGGATGCGCCGGGCAAGCAGGCGATGGCCTGCTTCGACCACGCTGTCTTCAAGGAACTGGCCGGAGCTGTCTTCCGCCGGGCCTCGGGTGTCCGACACGGTCAGTAGGGCAATGTTCAGGGGTTTGAAGATTTTTGTGTGTTCGCTGCTCATGTCAGGGCTCCGCTACAACCAGAAAGTGTGTCCAGTATCCGGATCGGACACGCGGAAGGGAAGGGAGTAACCCATGAGGGGGAGGCCAGGGTGCCTGTCTGGTATCGAAAAGTGGTGCAAATTTGGCCAGTGCACTTGACATCTCCATATCAGGTGGCCGATTATCCGTCTTGCCCGGCGAACGGTTGTTCCCACTCTTACTGGCTTTAGCAAATCAATCCGGATTCCATCTACACCGGTTGCTCCATCTGGCCAGCATCTGATTCAAGCTTTTTTCGACCAATTCGTTCAGGGGCGCCCCCGTCATTTCGATAGTCCAACTGTTTTTTTACTTCCATTCCTGAAAACTCAACAAACTATGAATCTTACTGAACTCAAGCAGAAATCCGTGCCCGAATTGCTCGATATTGCGCAAGAAATGGGCCTCGAGAACCTGGCTCGTTCGCGCAAGCAGGATGTGATTTTCACCATCCTCAAGAAACACGCCAAGAGCGGCGAAGACATTTACGGCGACGGCGTACTGGAAATTCTGCAGGACGGTTTCGGCTTCCTCCGCTCCGCCGATGCCTCCTATCTGGCCGGACCTGACGATATCTATGTGTCCCCGAGTCAGATTCGCCGGTTCAACCTGCGCACCGGCGATACCATTTCCGGCAAAATCCGCCCGCCGAAAGACGGGGAGCGCTATTTTGCGCTGTTGAAGGTCAATGAGATCAACTTCGACAAGCCGGACAACGCCCGCAACAAGATTCTGTTCGAGAACCTGACGCCGCTGTTTCCCCAGGAACGGCTGGCGCTGGAAGCCGGTAACGGCAGCACCGAAGACCTGTCGGCCCGGGTTCTGGACCTGGTGGCCCCGATTGGCAAGGGCCAGCGTGGCCTGATCGTATCGCCGCCGAAAGCCGGTAAAACGCTGCTGATGCAGGGTATCGCCCAGTCCATCACCCGCAACAACCCGGAATGTCACCTGATGGTGCTGCTGATCGACGAGCGTCCGGAAGAAGTCACCGAAATGCAGCGGACGGTGCGTGGCGAAGTGGTGGCCTCGACCTTCGATGAGCCGCCGGCCCGTCACGTCCAGGTCGCGGAAATGGTGATCGAAAAGGCCAAGCGTCTGGTTGAGCACAAGAAAGACGTGGTCATTTTGCTGGACTCCATTACCCGGCTGGCGCGGGCCTACAACACCGTTATCCCGTCGTCCGGTAAGGTTCTGACCGGTGGTGTCGATGCCCACGCGCTGGAAAAACCGAAGCGCTTCTTCGGGGCCGCCCGAAACGTTGAGGAAGGTGGTAGCCTGACCATTCTGGCGACCGCGCTGGTGGATACCGGCTCCAAGATGGACGAGGTGATCTACGAGGAATTCAAGGGCACCGGCAACATGGAGGTGCACCTGGATCGTCGGATCGCGGAGAAGCGGGTTTACCCGGCCATCAACATCCGTCGCTCCGGAACCCGTCGTGAGGATCTGCTGATGTCCGAGGCGGATATCCAGCGGGTCTGGATTCTGCGTAAGCTTCTGCACTCCATGGACGACGATACCGCCGCCATCGAGTTCCTGCTGGACAAGCTCAAGGATACCAAGACCAACGACGAGTTCTTCCAGTCCATGAAGCGTCGGTAATTTCCGGATAGCCCTGGGGCAGGGGAGGCGCGGAGCGGGGACAATTCGCCCCGGACACGCCCTGACCCTTCCCTGGGGCCCCGGCACCGCCATCCCTGGCAATGCCCGGTCCGGGGCGGGCAGCCTCCGCTCTGCTGTTTGCCCCCTATGTGCGCTCGATCACCGTCTATTCCGTTTGTTGCTCTGGGAAAACTGGCAGTCAGAAAAATGCAGTGGGGGAACTGTTGTCTCAGACTGTGTCTTGCCATGGATGGCAAGACCAAGCCCCCAGGGAGGGGGTTGCGGCGTGTCTGGGGCAACTGTTCCCCCACTGCGTTGCAATTCCAAAAAAACAGTCCGTTGAACGGCAAACTCCGTAGTACTGACACCAATGAACGGAGCCACCAATGAAATACAACGACCTGCGTGACTTCATCGACCAGCTGGAGAAGCTGGGTGAGCTGAAGCGCATCCGCGTTGAAGTCGATCCTCACCTGGAAATGACCGAGATTTGCGACCGCACACTGCGGGCAGGCGGACCGGCGTTGTTGTTTGAGAATCCCAAGGGCTATGACATGCCGGTTCTGGCCAACCTGTTTGGGACACCCAAAAGGGTGGCGCTGGGCATGGGTCAGGACGATGTATCGGCGTTGCGGGAGATCGGCAAGTTGTTGGCCTTTTTGAAAGAGCCGGACCCGCCCAAGGGGTTCCGGGACGCGATCGACAAGCTGCCGCTGTTTCGTCAGGTCATCCGCATGAGCCCGAAGGTGCTACGTTCGGCGCCGTGCCAGGACGTGGTGATTGAGAAGGACCAGGTCGATTTGTATCAGATTCCGGTCCAGCA
>JBPEXU010000200.1:0-4534 GCA_052031225.1 Marinobacter sp.
GCTGGCCGGCCGGAACCTGCGCCATACCGGCGTCGTCGCTGTTGGTATGACAGCTGGTGCAGGTGTTGTCGTCGATCACGGTCATGCCGTCGGCATCCAGGACCGGCCGATCCACCCCCCACAACGGGTGAATGTGCTGTTCGTAGTGAATGACGATCCGGCAGTTGGCGGT
Source organism: Marinobacter sp. (assembly GCA_052031225.1). Classification (GTDB taxonomy): domain Bacteria; phylum Pseudomonadota; class Gammaproteobacteria; order Pseudomonadales; family Oleiphilaceae; genus Marinobacter. The sequence goes on from JBPEXU010000200.1 coordinate 173, forward strand.
CCATTCGTTGGCGCACACCCCGGAGATCGGGGGCGGCGTCTGGAGATCGCCATACGCCAGAGCGAAGCTGTCCGCCTTCGGCATCTGCGCCTCGTTGGTCCAGACATCCTCGAACACAATGTCCGGCGTCGGCAGACGAATGCCCTCAATCCGGGCGTAGACCTCGGCCATGGTTTCCCCCATATCGGCAAACAACGCCGGATCGGTATTGGGGAACGGCAGGCCGGTGGTGCTGGCGCCAGCCCAGACCGGCGCACGCCCGGCGCCCGGACGACCATGGGGAACGTCGCTGTTCGGATCGTGACAGCCCTGACACTCCAGAGTCTCGCCCGGGCGCACGGTTAACCAGTTCTGGTGCCGGGGAGTGATTCGGCGCCCGTCAGCATCGAGCACACTGATGGCAAAGGCCACGTTCGCCGGCACCGCCACCTTGACCGAGCCGTCCGGTTCGATCGGCGCATAGCCCAGGATTTCCCGCATCGATTGCGCCCGGCTGCGGCCAAAGGCGGTGTTGTCAAAATCACGCACGTTTTCATCCGGAATCGACACCGGCTTCTCCAGCCTCAGGAACCGGGCGGGCCGGCTGTCCGGGCTGGTCTGCATCGGGTCGGCGGTGGCCGCGATTCCGCCCGGCGCGGTGTCGACACCATCAATGTCGTACACGCTGCGGATGTGCAGGACACCGTAGCCGTCGTCCGCCAGCGCGCCTTCAGGCCCCGGGAACTGAGATTCCGGAATAAAGGTTTCCAGCGGCCGCGCGCGCAGCAACACCGCTTCATCGATCTGGACGCCTTCCTCGGGCTGCACCACCGGGCGCTGTGTGCCGCTGCCGGGGTCGAGCAACCAGAGTCCATACACCGGCTCGGCCGGTACGTAGCCGGTGGACGACAGACGTTCTTCGGTGCAATTCACGATCCGGCTGGTGGCCACTTCGCGCAACCGGCACGGGGTCCAGCTCACCAGATAGCGATTGGTGCCATCGAGCAACGGCGTGATGGCGCCATAGCTGCCCTGCAGGGTCTGCTGACCCCCAAAGCCGACGCCGCTGACCAGCGGCGACTGACCGCTGCCGGCGGAGCCGTCCAGCCGCTGATCGGCCTCGACAAACTGATCCACCGCCACCCGCGCCGGCACCGACGCGTAGTCGTCGGTGGCGAATGGCCGCAGTTGCACCAGCAGATCACCGGTGTCGGTCTTGCGGGGATTCAGGTATTGAATGTCCGTGGTGCCGGACACCGAATCGTGGGAATGGCGACCGTACAGGTACGCCAGCCCGGTACCGTCCGGGTTGACCCGATACAGGTTGACCCCGTTGTCCCGGGTCTGGCCGGCGTTGTCCCAGCGACTGAAAATGATCGTGCCGTCGTCCGCCACCAGCGGGTCCAGGTCATGACTCTGGTTGAAGGTAATCTGCTGGATGTTGTCACCGTCGGCGTCCATCACATGGAGTACGAACGCGTGCGTGTCCATCTCCTCTTCCAGAGCGGCATACTGGGGTTTGCCCTCGTCCAGAAGCACCGCCTTGGCGGCGCGCTGCCGGGTGGACGAAAACACGATCCGGCCATCCGGCAGATAGGCCGGCGCCACGTCCTGACCAGCCTCGGCGGTGACGTCCGAGCTGATGACCCGGCGCAGACTGTCAGATGCGCTGTTGTACTCCCAGATGTTCCAGGTCGGCTGCTCATCTTCGTCGGCGTCTTCAATCTCCGGCGCACGCATGGCAAACAGCAGCTTGCCGCCATCGTGGGACACGTGCAGGTCCTTGACGTCGTACCTAAGGCGACCGTTCTCATCCAGAAACTCACTGCCGGAGAACGCGCGCGAGGTGATATCCCGGGCCTCGGAACCCACCGAAGCGCTGGCTTTCAGGAACAGCCTGGCACCCGGGCGAAAGGCGGCCGGATCGGCCAGGTCGTCCTCGATCAGCGCGCCGGTGTTCTCATCAAACAGCAGCGGCCGCTTGATGAAGGCCACCGCGTTCTCCACCACCACCGGGTCCGTTTCCTGGCTGTCGCCGGCGGACAGGCAGCCGGACACAGAAACCACGGCTCCGGCCATCAGCACCAGGACACCGATCATTCGCAGTTGGTTGGCAACCGAGTCAATGTTCAATTCTGCATACCCTATTCTGGCTGATGATTCGTGACATAAATTAAGTCGGCCCCAAGTTCGCGTTCCAAGCGTTTTCCGTAACTTTGTGTAATAACGTGGCGTGTCCCTCACTTTGACGCGCCAGTCCAGGCTTAAACTTTTAACAAATGTCAAATCACTTTATTGTGCGAACGCTTATTGTCTTTGAGGGACACAACAATGACCGCCCTACCCAGGTTCACACCCACTCTGCGCCACTGCGCCTCGCTGGCCCTGCTGTGCCTGCTGGCAGCGGCCCAGGCCGGAACTGCCCACGCCGGAGCTCGAGAACAGGCCAAACGCATTCATGACCGCATTGCCGGCGTCCCGCCCTCGGCGGAAGTGCTGGACGACATGGCCCAGGACATCGCCGATGGGCAGTCTTTAAACGCGGCTTTTACCGCCATGGAAGACCCGGCGTTCTACGACGTGACCCTGAAGAACATGGTGGCACCCTGGACCAACGAGGCCAGGTCCAAGTTTGTACCGCTGAACGATTACATCGCGACCGTTATTGGCATCGTCCGCGATGAGCTGGATTTCCGAAAGGTACTGTATGACGACATACTGTATGTCGGCGACCCCGGCCTAGGGTTACCGGCCTACTCACGGACCAACAACACCCACTACGAAGCCCTTGAGGACGGCGGTTACAGCCTCAAGGACACGCTGGTTCAGACCCGGCAGTCGTCCACCGATACCCTCGGCCTGCCACCGGAGGCCACCGCCGGGGTCATGACCACCCGCGCCGCCGCCCGCGCCTTTTTCAGCGCCGGCACCAACCGCGCCATGTTCCGCTTCACCCTGGTCAACCACATGTGCCGGGATCTGGAACAGGTGGCCGACGTCACGCTGCCCACCGACCGCATCCGCCAGGACGTGTCCCGCAGCCCCGGCGGTGACAGCCGGGTGTTTCTGAACAACTGCGTCGGCTGCCACAGCGGCATGGACCCGATGGCCCAGGCCTTTGCCTACTACGACTACGAATACAACGCCGACACCGACCCGGAAGGCGCCCTTGGCGAGCTGGTGTACAACGCCGTTGGCATGACCGATCCGGCGACCGGAACCCGGGTCAAGGCCAAGTACCACATCAATGCCACGACCTTTGAAGAAGGCTACGTCACCCCGGACGATCGCTGGGACAACTACTGGCGCCAGGGCGCCAACCGCCGCCTTGGTTGGGACTCCAGCCTGCCGGGCTCCGGTAACGGTGCCAAGAGCCTGGGCCAGGAACTGGCCCATTCCGACGCCTTCGCCGAGTGTCAGGTGAAAAAAGTGTTTGAAAACGTCTGCCTCCGGCCGCCCTCTGACAGCGCCGACCGTGCCCAGGTGGCCACAATGGTGAATAATTTCCGCAGCTCCAACTTCAACCTGAAGCAGGTGTTTGCGGAATCAGCCGTGTACTGCATGGGGGAGTAAGGACATCATGACCATAACCAAACATTCCATCGTTCGCTCCCTGGCCAACGCCGCAGTCGCACTGGCGACCGTCACCCTGCTCGCCGCCTGCGGCGGAGACTCAACAGAGCCGCTGCCCAACACCGGCAGAGATTCCTCCACCGTCTCCTATAACGGGCCGGCTCCCGCCACCGACGACGTGGCCAACTTCAAACGCAGCGTCTGGGACAACCTGGTTAGCCAGGACCGCTGTGGCGCCTGCCACGGTGTCGGCGGTCAGTCGCCCACGTTTGTGAACCAGAACGACATCAACGCCGCCTACACCCAGGCAGGCACCATCGTCAATCTGTCCGACCCAGCCCAGTCCCTGATGGTGACCAAAGTGGCCGGCGGCCACAACTGCTGGACCAGCAGCACCAGCGTCTGCGCCGACATCCTGACCACCTACATCGCCAACTGGGCCGGCGGTAGCGAAGGCTCGGCCAAGACCATCGAACTGCGAGCACCGACCGAGCGGGATCCGGGCAACACCGTGGCGTTCCCCGACGACAGCACGGACTTCGCCAACACCGTCTACCCGGTGCTGACCGACTACTGCAGCGACTGCCACAGCGACGGCGGGCAGACTCCGTACATCGCCAGCGCCAACGTCGAGACCGCCTACCAGCAGTCCAAGAGCCGGATCGACCTGAACAATCCGGGTGCGTCCCGATTGGTCGAGCGCCTGCGTTACGACTTCCACAACTGCTGGGGCGGCGATTGTGAGGCTTCTGCGGACTACATGGAACTGAAGATCCTGGAATTCGCCCAGACCCTGACGCTGGAGCCGGT
>JBPEXU010000201.1:0-4125 GCA_052031225.1 Marinobacter sp.
GGGTACAACGATCTGGTGATTCTGATTGTTACAACCCCGTCCGGAGAGCGAGAAACGTTCCTGGTGGATTCGTCGGAAGGCAAGTTCCCGACCCAGCAGGCGACTGGCACTTACAGCTACACCGCCACCGAATCGGGTCACCACCAATTCCAGTGGCTGGTATTGAATGGCCGGGATTCCGCGAAAGACTCGTCTCTGGAACTGACCGCCCCGACCGTCACGATTCCCGGCTTCTCCGGCAGCTTCGGCGCACCGGTGGAGCTGTCAATCAACGCCGCTCTGGCGGACCAAGACGGCTCGGAATCGCTCGACATTGTCATTGCCGGTGTACCCGCCGACGCCGAGCTGACCGCCGGCTCACGCAATGCCGACGGCACCTGGAGCCTGAGCGCCAGCGAACTCGACGGCCTGCAACTGCTGCCGGCACCGGGTTACAACGGCGATCTCACGCTGTCGGTCACCGCCACGGCCACCGAAGCCGGCAACGGTGACCAGCAATCGGTCACGGAAACCCTGACAGTCACGGTCGAACAGACCACCAACACGGTCTACGGCACCGGTGGCGACAACGACCTGCAAGGCACAACCGCCAACGATCTGATTCGCGGCTACAGCGGTGACGATACTCTCACCGGTGGCGCCGGCAACGACTACCTGATCGGTGGCGCCGGCAACGACCTGCTGATTGGCGGTACCGACGGCGATGTACTGACCGGCGGTGTGGGGGCCGATGTCTTCCGCTGGGAGCTTGGCGACGCCGACGATGGCAGGCTGACACAGGACGTTGTCACCGACTTCACCATTGACGATCAGAACGGCTACACCGGTTCCGGGGAAGGGGATCAGCTGGAGCTGTCCGACCTGCTTCAGGACGCCACCTCCGATACCCTGACCGATTATCTGATGGCCCGCGAGGAAGATGGCGATACGGTCCTGTACGTCAACACGGATGGCGCACTGGGCGACAACGTCGACAATGCCCACCAGTCCATCACTCTGAATGGCGTAAGCATGGACGGCCAGACGTCCGAGCAGTTCCTGGAGTCGCTGCTGAACAACGGTCAGATCAAGATCGAGTGAGGAGGGTGCGAGCCGCCCTCGGCACCACGGCCGACGGCGGCTGCATCAGGCAGTGAGGCTGAGCACAACGAGCCGGTCGCCGGCCTGGAGGTCCAGGTACTCGCGGCGACTCGGGTTCAGATGCAGGTGCCGTCCGGAGGCGTCTATACGGGCTCGGTAAATTCCGAGCGCTATTTCGCCCCGGGCGGCAACGACCTTTTCCAGCAGGTGAAAATCGGCACTTGCCGGGAGCGGATACTCGGCCGGGTCCCGGAACTGGATTTCGGCACCGCCCACCGTGAACAGCTCGTCGAGCACCACCCGTAACTCCCGGCGCAGGGCCACCTGTGCCAGCACGTGGCTGACGATCATCGGGCTGATCATCATCTCACCCTGGTGGTTGTAGAGCAGTTGGCGGTTGTCGGGATCACTCAGTTCCATGATGACCTGTGGCCGCTTATCCGATTCCGCCAGAATGTCTTCCAGTTGAAGGTAGCCCACCATGGCCCGGGCGTCGGCTTCCTCACCGGACGCAAGCCGGTCGCTGCTGAGTAACAGAATGCCCTCATAGTCGGCCGGTTTGAGCTTGCGAAGCTCGCCTTCCACCATGTAATCGGCCTCGATGTGCCGACACCGGACTTGGTCGGTGTCGCCGGCGTATCGAGCAATCGCCCGTTCCCGCTCGGCCGCGGACACCACCGAAACCAGGTCCAGATCAAACGATTCGTGACGGTAACTGTCAAACTCGGCCACCAGGCTCGGCACCCGGCGGTTCCAGCCCAACACCAGAATCCGGCGGGAACGGTCGTGGCCTTGCTTGGGCACGACCCGGGCTTCCGTGCGGGGGATCGGTGGTAACGGCTTGGCCTTGGCGTCCGGCTCTGTATCGGCATAGTCCCGGGCCATCAGTACCACCCGGTCGTCTGGTTCAATACGAGTATCGGTGGGGGCCATGAGCTGGATCTGCCAGCCCGACCGGGCCGGCCGCAGCAGGCCCAGAACAATGGCCCGGGGGCGCTCCGACGCCAACTCCGCCAAGGTCTTGCCAGCCAGCGGCTCGCCGCTGCGAATGTACACTTCGTTGCCGGTGCCGGCGGTCAGCAGTTCGTTGTAGATTTCGGATAACCCCGGGTGCAGGACGTTCTGCACCAGCAGTCGGCTGACGGTCGCATCCCCCGCGACTACTTCAATGGGCCCGGGATACGCCCGCTCAACGACCGGGAGCTTGCGGACATCCTGAATTTCCGCCACCACGTAAGGCAAACTGGTCCGAAAATGGCGGGCCTGGGCGGCGATCGACAGCAAGGCTTTCACCGTTTCGACATCCGAAGTCACCAGACTGCCGACCCCCTGGGTCGAACTGGGGACAATGACCGCCGCCGCCTCCAGACAGGCGACCCGGTGCAGCGCCTCCGGCTGCAGCGGCGAGCCAGCACGCAGGATAATCTGCCGGGCACGACGACCGATACCCGGCTCGGCGCGCAGCAGGTGGACCTGCTCTGCCGAGGCGCTCTCGGACAACACCACCAGATTCAGGCGCTGGACATCGTGGCGCTCCAGGAACCGCCGCATTCGGCCGGTGGAGCCCAGCAACTCCGACAGCAGGGGCAACGTCTGGCTGGTCCAGCCCAGCACCACGATGTGGTTCTTCAGGGTGACCGGAGTCAGCCCCCGCTCCAGGTCATTCATCTTGGCAATCAGCCAGCGGGTCAGGATCGCCACCAGAGTGCCCATGAACACCACGTAGCCGGTCACCGTCAGCAGCGTCGATACGATCCGCGTCCAGGTTCCGACATCGTCACCGAGATAGCCCGGATCGGTCAGCCGGAGAAAGGCCCACCAGACGGCATCCGCGGCGTTCTCGAACTCACCGCTACCGGGCACCACCAGCAAGCCCCCGACCAACGAAATGAGGCCGATGAACAGCCCCACCACCAATAGCTGGAAACCGGCGCCCTTGACCAGCTGACGCTCGACGATGAATTTAATGCGATCAATAATGCGAAACGGCAGCATAGCGCTCCTTGAGGTTGTTCCGTTTAACCGCGCGTTCGCCAACAGTGGGCGCTCACGTATACTCGATGTATGAAAACTCTGGCATCAGTCCTCACATTCATAGCCGTCATTCTGACAGGATGCACCCCCATGCCCGCCGCGCTAAACACTCCGGTCACCCAATACAGCTTTCAGGTGCTCCACCCTGGAACCGACGAGGTTCTGACGGTGCCCGCCCTGGCTAGCCGGCTCATCGATGTCGATGTGGTGGTCATCGGTGAGTACCACGGTCATCATGCCTCGCACCTGCTCCAGTCTCAGCTGCAGGTCGAGCTGCACCGTCGGCGACCCCAGCAGGTGTTGTCGCTGGAGCAGTTTAATCGGGATCAGCAGGCGGTGGTCGATCGCTATCTGGCGGGCGAGATCGGCGAGACCGAGCTGATCGAAGACGCTGGCGCCTGGGACAATTACCGCGCCTCCTACCGGCCACTGATGGAGTTCGCACGCCACCAGAGCATTCCCGTCGTCGCCGCCAACGCTCCGGCAAAAACAGTCCGCTGTGTCGGTCGCCACGGCGCCGGTTACCTGGACAGGTTGCCGGCGGACGCACGGCAACAGGTGGCGAGCAGGCCGTTCCTGGATACCCCGGGATACCGGGACAAGTTTGCCCAAGCCATCGGCGACACACACGGCAGCGATGAGTTTTCGGATCGCATGCGCCGGATCTATCAGGCCCAGCTGCTCCGGGACAACACCATGGCCGAAAGCATCGTGCAGGCGCTCGAACGCTATCCGGGGCGCCAGATCCTCCACCTGACCGGCACGTTCCACGCCGAGGATGGGTCGGGCACCGTCGCCCTGCTCCGGCAGCGTGCCCCCGAACTCAGGGTTGTCGTCATCAGCCCGGTCATCTGGCCCATCGCCTCGCCCACCGCGCCCCTCGACGACCATCGGAGCAAGGGCGACTATCTGTACTTCATTCAACCGCTGCCCGATGAATTCAAGAACCCGGAGCGGGCACAGGCGGCCATGGCCGACCGGTTTCGATCCCGCAGCGACGACGGCTGCTCA
>JBPEXU010000202.1:0-2066 GCA_052031225.1 Marinobacter sp.
CGATTCGTCCCAAAAGGATGAGGATGTTCAGCAACAGCAGGAGCTACTGGAACAGCGCTTGGCGGCCCTGGATGCGCTTGCCCAGACGACGAGCCAAAAGTCCAAGCTCGCGCAAATCAAAAAGCAGCTTCTACTGGTGAAAGGCCGGGTGCGCGTTGGGCACAGCCCCCGAGACGCGAGCGGCCTGGCGCCGGAAAAGGCGAAAGCACAGCTGGCCGAGCTTCGGACCGCTAACGGCAGCCACCTCCAGGCGGCACGGGCACTCAGGAAACGGGCAGAGCAGGCGCTCGATGAGTTGGCCCTGGCCTACGTCGCCGAGCAGGACGAACGCTTTGCCCACGCGATCGACAAAACCGAGCAGCAGATCGCGCACCTGTACGAATACCTCGCATTGGAAAACCTGGAGGAGGACCGGCTGTGAAACGCGTTTTGTGCCCCTTCCTCGTGTCTGTGATGCTCGCGCCGTCCGCGTTCGGCCAGGAATCGTTCCGGGTTGAGTTGGGTCGAGACGGCGAGACGATTGCCGATATGCGGCCGGTTTTCCTCAAATTTGAAAATCGTCCGTTGCCCGCCATCTCTCCGGTGGAAGTTGCCCGCCGCTACCAGCAGCTGTTCCACTCCTCGAACGAGCCGGAAGTGCGCATTGATGCGCTGAATCGCCTGAGCAACATTCGGGACCGTTCCGGGCAGGATATTGGCTTCTCGCCCGAGCAGGAAGCGCGGATTTATGAAGAAGTGCTCGGTAGCTACGAATCGATTCTGGCGCGGGGCTCTTATTCCGGAAGGCTGGACGAATTGCTGTATCAGATGGCCAAAGCACACGCGTTAACCGGCCAGTCAGCGGAGTCGGTTGCGCGCCTGCGTCAGCTGGTCGGTCTCTACCCAGACTCCAGCCTTGCGCCGGAGGCGCGCTTCCGAATCGCCGAAGCGGCTTTTTCCGATCAGCGTTACGGAGAAGCGGAATCCGGCTATCGCGCCGTGCTCGAAGACGACAATGCTGGTGCGTTGCGGCCGAAAGCCCGCTACATGCTGGGCTGGAGTCAGTTCAAGCAGGGGCCGGCGGCCTGGGACAAAGCCGCGGCGACGTTCCTGTCGGCATTGGATGAGTTTCTCCCCACCGAGGCAAGTGTCCGGCAGATACCGGATTCCTCCATCGAGACCATCGATGACACGTTGCGCATACTTGCGGTGATGGCCGCGCGCGATGGTGGCTTGCAAACACTGGCAGATTGGCTCGGATCGTCACAGATCCGTCCGTGGCAACCACTGGTGTATGACCGTCTGGCGGACCTGTACGCAACTCAGGGGCAGTTCCAGGCAAGCGCGGAGGTAAACCGGGCGTTCGTTGAGCGCTATCCGGGACACCCGCTGGAACCCGCCTTCCGGGCCCAGCTCGTTCAGGTCTGGGAACAGTCGGGCGACACCCAGGCCCATCTGCACGCCAAAGCGGATTTTGTCACGGCTTACCGTGAACTCGCGCAATACCAAACCTTAGCGCCCAACTACCAGCGTCAATGGCAAGGCTTTTCCAGAGAACTTGCCGACCGGCTTTACAACCAGGCGACGACCCTGAGCGAACAGGGTATTTTCGACCAATCGCAGTTGGTGTTTGCCAAGTCGGCGACCTATTACGAGCGGCTTGCGCCCAGAACAGACGACCCGGGGCCGGTGTGGCGGCTGGCCGCTGACGCCGCTTTGCAGGCGGGTGACGCGAGTCGAGCACTCACCAGCTACCGCACGGCGGGGTATGATGTTGTCGGCTATGCCGAGGGCGCGGATGCCGCGTGGGCGGCAATCACCCTTCTTCGCGACCGGGGTGCCGCAGATCCAGAAGGGGCCACCGACAGCCAGACCGCTGCCCTGATGGCCCTCTCGGCTGAGGTCGACCGTTTTTCCGGACACTACCCATCCGACCCGAGAGCGTCTGGCGTGCAACTGGACCTTGCTGCCCAGTGGTTTGCCGTCGGCGACCCCAACCGGGCTCTGGCGTATGCCAAACAGGTGCTGAACGTCGCCGACCGGAAACCTTCGGAACAGTACGGTGCCTGGGTCATTATCGCGGAAAT
>JBPEXU010000203.1:0-2373 GCA_052031225.1 Marinobacter sp.
TGAGTTCGCGTTCGATGTTGCGCTCCTGGCTGGGACTCAGGGCGTGGTTGAACAACACGACATCGGCGTCGTAGGCGGTGACGGCGTCGCGGATCTCTTCCAGCTTGCCTTCCCCGACAAACAGCCGGGGGCTGGGCTGCTTGCGCGAACCGGTCACCATGGCAACCGGCTCCACGCCGGCGGAGGTCACCAGTTCGCGAAACTCTCCAGGGTCTTCCGCATCTTCGCTGGCGGCAAAATCGATATGAACCAGAATGGCTCTTTCACCTACATCGGGACGCTCAAACAAGGGCCAGAAACTCCGAGAACAGAATGGATGGACTTAAAAAACAAAACACCCGCGCCCTTCGGGCCGTAACCGGCTGTCGGGAAACGCGGGTGGGAAGATCGGACAAACGGGACAGATCAGTCCTCGGACTCACCTTCACCGGCCGGGTTCTGCTGCGGAATGCGGACATTACGGGCAGGCACCACGGTGGAAATTGCGTGCTTGTAGACCATTTGGCTGACCGTGTTTTTCAGCAAAATCACGAACTGGTCAAACGATTCGATCTGGCCCTGCAGCTTGATGCCATTGACCAGAAAGATGGAAACCGGAACGCGTTCCTTGCGCAAGGCATTGAGGTAAGGGTCTTGTAACGAGTGCCCTTTTGACATGTGTTTTCTCCTGTTTGTAGTAGATGCAGATCGTCATTTTTCAGAACTAACTTTGGTGCGAAAGCCCAGTTTTTTCAAGGCGGTCGCGACGAGCAGTTTATCGTCGCTGTCCAGCCAATGGACATCGGACCATTTTCGTAGCCAGGTGAGCTGCCGTTTGGCGAGCTGCCGGGTCGCTGCCACCCCCTTTTGTACGAATTCGTCGTAGCCGGTCTGTCCAGACAGATAGCTCCAGGCCTGGCGATAGCCCACACAACGCATAGAGGGAAGGTTCGGGTGCAGATCGCCCCGGGCCATCAGTGCCCGAACCTCATCGAGGAAGCCCGCGTCGAGCATCCGGTGAAAGCGAGTTTCGATTCGTTGATGCAGTACCTTCCGATCCTGGGGCGCGATCGCCAGCTGGGTGACAGTATACGGGAGCTCGGCGCTCTCGTCTGCCTGCCAGCGCGTGAAATAGGTGTAATCCTCGACACTTGCCTCCGTTCCCGACGCATCATCGCGCCCTTGTTCGGCCTGCCAGAACGACGAAATCGGCCGTCCGGTGAGCCGGAGCACTTCCAGCGCACGAAGCAGACGCTGGCGATTGTTCGGGTGAATCAACCGGGCGGCGATCGGGTCCCTGGTCGCCAGTTCCTGATGCAGCGCCGACCAGCCACGCTCACCGGCCTCCCGCTCCAGAGCCGCCCTCAACTCCGGATCCGCCGACGGCAATCCTGACATCCCGTGCAACAGAGCCTTGAAATACATCATGGTGCCACCCACCAGCAACGGGATGCGACCGGCCTCACTGATGCGAGCCATTTCAGCCAGCGCGTCACGGCGAAAATCGGCGGCGGAGTAGCTTTCCAACGGGTCACAGATATCGATCAGATGGTGCGGGGCACGGGCCAGCTCCTCAGCCGTCGGCTTGGCGGTTCCAATATCCATGCCACGGTATATCAACGCCGAATCGACGCTGATGATTTCACAGGGCAGCTGTTCGCACAGCGCCAGTGCGAGGTCGGTCTTGCCCGACGCGGTGGGCCCCATCAGAAAGATCGCAGGCGGGTACGCGCCCTGGCCACTAGCGGTGGTCATGGCGCCCCTCAACGCCCGCGCAGGAACAGTTTGTCGAGTTCACTCAGGGTCACCAGCGTCCAGGTCGGGCGGCCGTGATTGCACTGGCCGCTGCGCTCGGTGGCTTCCATATCCCGCAGCAAAGAGTTCATCTCCGGAATGGTGAGCTGCCGGTTGGCCCGAACCGAGCCGTGGCAAGCCATGGTGCCCAGCAATTCGTGGGTGACCGCCTCGACGCGATCGCTCTGACCGTGTTCGATCAGATCCGCCAGCACGTCACGAACCAGCTGTTCGGTGTCGGCACCGCGCAATAACGCCGGCACCTGGCGTACCGCCAGCGTTTCCGGCCCAATGCGCTCGATCTGGAGCCCCAGTTGCTGCAGCTCCTCTGCGTGACTTTCGGCAAGGGCCGCTTCCTTCTGGCTGACCGCCAGCGACACCGGCACCAGCAGCGGCTGACTCTTCAGATCCTGCTCGGCCAATGCCCGTTTCATGCGCTCATAGGTAATGCGCTCATGGGCCGCGTGCATATCAACCACGATCAGCCCGGCCCGGCTCTGAGCCAGGATGTAAATGCCGTGCAACTGGGCAATGGCGTAGCCGAGCGGGGGTTCCTCGTCGCCATCCATTGCCGGTGTTGGCTGAACCTCTATTTGTCCC
>JBPEXU010000204.1:0-4331 GCA_052031225.1 Marinobacter sp.
GAGTGGCGATCCTGGGCGGGAACCGCATCCCGTTTGCCCGATCCAATACCGCCTACAGCAAGATCAGTAACCAGGAACTGCTGACCTCTACGCTGCGCGGGCTGGTGGACCGGTACGGTCTTCAGGGCAAGCGCATGGGCGAAGTGGTGGCCGGTGCGGTGATCAAGCACTCCCGGGATTTCAATCTGACGCGGGAGTCCGTGCTCAGTTCGGGCCTTGCGCCCGAGACGCCGGCGTACGACATCCAGCAGGCCTGCGGCACCGGTCTGGAAGCGGCCATTCTGGTGGCGAATAAAATCGCCCTGGGTCAGATCGAATGCGGCATCGCCGGTGGCACCGACACCACGTCCGATGCGCCCATCGGTGTCGGCGAGGGGCTCCGGGACATTCTGCTCGACCTCAATCGCGCCAGAACGGTGACGGAGCGATTGAAAATCCTGGCGCGTTTCCGGCCGTCCGATCTGGTGCCGGAGATCCCGCAAAACGGCGAACCCCGGACCGGCTTGTCGATGGGGGATCACTGCCAGATCACCGCCAAGGAGTGGGGCATTGGCCGGGAGGAGCAGGACCAGCTGGCCTGGGAGAGCCACCAGAAACTGGCCCGGGCGTACGACGAAGGCTTTTTTGACGACCTGATGACCCCGTTAGCGGGGCTGACCCGGGACAACATTCTGCGCCCGGATACCACGCTGGAAAAACTGGCGACCCTGAAACCCTGCTTTGACCGCGACAACGGCACCATGACCGCGGCCAACAGCACCGCCTTAACCGACGGTGCGTCCTGTGTGCTGCTGGCCAGCGAGGAATGGGCGCAAGCCAACAATCTGGAGGTGAAAGCCTGGTTGACGTTCTGTGAAGTGGCCGCGGTGGACTTTGTCGACAAGCGCGAAGGCTTGCTGATGGCCCCCGCCTACGCCGTGCCGCGGATGCTGGAGCGGGCCGGTCTGACCTTGCAGGACTTTGACTTTTACGAGATTCACGAGGCGTTTGCGGCGCAGGTGCTGTCCACGCTCAAAGCCTGGGAGGACCCGGAGTTCTGTCGACAGCGTCTGGGGCTGGACAAGCCTCTGGGCGCCATCGACCGCAACAAACTCAACGTCAAAGGCAGCAGCCTGGCCACCGGGCATCCGTTTGCGGCAACGGGCGGTCGCATTGTTGCGACCCTCGCCAAGCTCCTGGCGCAGAAAGGCAGCGGTCGCGGACTGATCTCCGTGTGTGCCGCCGGCGGGCAGGGGGTAACGGCCATTCTGGAGCGCTAAGTTACGGGAAAACCGAGATTTCCTTTGACAACGGGAGGCTCAGTTCGTATCATGCGCGCCACGTTGAACGGCCAAGCCGTCCAACAACCAGTTTGATGCGGGGTGGAGCAGTCTGGTAGCTCGTCGGGCTCATAACCCGAAGGTCGTTGGTTCGAATCCAGCCCCCGCTACCAATCGAAAGGCAGATCAGGTGACTGATCTGCCTTTTTTCATGCCCGAACGATTCATCGCAAGCCTTCCGGTGCCTCGAACTCCGCCAGCCCGTGATCTTCCAGCAATTGCGAAAAGCGCAGCGTGGTCAGATCCATGCCTGGGGCGCCAATAATCTGCACATTGTAGGGCAGACCTGAGCGGGTCCGGCCCACGGGCACCGAGGTTGCTGGTAGGCCGAGCAGGGTGGCGAGGGCGATCCAGCAGAACTGGTCCATGTAGGCACGGGGCTTGCCGGCCACGGCAATCCGGCGCTTGAAAATGGGGTGGCTATGATCGTGCCGGATGGCGGCCGTCGGGGTGACGGGCGTCAACAACACATCGAACTCGTCGAACAGCGAATCGATCTGTACCCGCATCTTTTCCCGGGTTTCGTTCCATAGGGCCCATTGGTGTACCGGTTGGTTGACGCCGCGGGCGTACTCGCCGATGAAGGGTGTGGTGGGGCCGAACCAGTGTAGCCAGGATTCCAGGCGGGCGATCCATTTCATCTGGCGGCGCTGGGAGGGTGGTAGCGACGCGCTGAGAAGACTGCCCAGCAGGTTGAAGTAAGCGGGCAGAATGTGGGTCATGTTCAGCAACGGATGCTGGGCCTCGGCCACCAGTGCGCCTGCGTGCGCAAGCCGGTTGGCCAGCTGGCGATAGCCCTCGTTCAGTTCCGGGTCAATGGGGCACAGAGGGTCCTCGAGCCACAGCCCGACCCGGGCCTGGTCCAGTCGCTCGATCCGGCTGGGCGCCATGGTCAGGGTCCAGCTCCGGTCGTCCAGCGGACGGGGCCCGGCGATCACCTTCAGCAGCAGCTCCAGATCTTTCGCACTGCGGGCCATGGGGCCGCCCTCGGCGAGATCCGGGCGCGATTGGGTGCCGGGCGGCCCCGGAATGTGGCCGCGCAGCGAAACCAGGGCGCGGGTGGGTTTGTGCCCGAATACGCCGCAGAAGTGCGCCGGGGTGCGGATCGACCCGGCCAGGTCGCTGCCGATTTCCAGCGGCGTAAACCCGGCCGCCAGGGCCGCGGCGGCACCGCCGGAGGAGCCGCCCGGGGTCCGTTTGGGGTCGAACGGGTTGTTGGTGACGCCGAAGATCCGGTTGTAGCTTTGCAGGTCGGCGGCGTAAAGCGGGACGTTGGTTTTACCGAGTACAATGGCGCCGGCCTCTTCCAGGCGTCGAATCACATCGGCGTGCTGCTCCGGTATGTGGTCCTTCAGAGCCGGTGCGCCAGCGGTACAGCGCATGCCGGCTACCTCCCAGGTGTCCTTGACCGTCAGGGGCAGGCCGTGCAGAGGTCGGCCTTCGGGGATCTCTCCGTTTTCACGTTGACGATCGGCTTCCCGCGCCTGAGCCAGGGCGCGCTCCTCGTCCATTGTCACCACCGCGTTGATGGTGCCGTTGTGCTGGCGGATACGCTCCAGCAGCGTTTGGACCAGGTGCTCGCTGGTCAGGTCGCCGGTCGCGAGCCGTTCCAGCAGCGCGTGGGCTGGCTCGTAATACAGCGCCTCCATGACTTCCTCCAATCCCCTGGCAAACGGTTGTTATACGTCAGGGCAGCTCCGCACGCCAGTGCTTCACCTTCACCTGGCCTTTTATGGCATCGATGATGTCCACGATCAGATTGATCAGGGCCTCGTTTTCCGCCTCCTCCGGGCGACGATCCGATGGGCTCGGCAGGAAGGCGTTCACCAGATCCTCGATAAACGCGTGGTTGGCGGTGGACGACAGGTCTTCCAGAATCTGGTGAATCACGTTGGCAACGATGTCGCCTACCGCCTCTTCCAGGGTTTCCTGGATGGTGGGGCCGACCACCGGCAGGTATTTCAGGCGAGACAATTCGGTGTTCTGCTGCAGCGCGTGATCAACCCGTTGCTCCAGATACTGCCGGAGCGCCCCCCGGTTCGGAACGTAGCCTTCCTGCGCCGCTTGCGCCACCCGCTCCGACAGCCACTGGGCAAGCATGTCCCGGCGCGGGTACAGGATGTCCTGCTGGATTTTGTCGAACAACGGTGAGCCGCGTTTGACCTCGTGCTGGACGCCGGTGAGTACCTTGAGCACGATGCGGTCCGACAATTCCTCCATAAAAGCTTCGTAATAGAAATTGACGAACTGGTAGGCGCGGGTGCTGGTGATGTCGATGATTTTGTACTGGTGCAGCCGGTAGATAATGGAAATGACCCGCAGTATCCGCAGGAAACGCAGACCACCGACCGGAATACAGCCGACCAGGTCGTACCAGTGAATGAACGGATAGAAATACCAGCGGTCATAAATCCCGGCCCGAACGGCATAGCCCCAGCGGACGAAGAATTCGGTGAGAAAAATGCCGACGAAAATCAGGTCGTAAAACAGGAAGCGTTCGTGGATGGGCTGGTAGAGGGCCTGCAGGTCGGGCGTGTGCTCTTTGAGCAGATCCTGCACCGCCACAAAACTGTAGATGGAATCCCAGATGATGAACGCCAGGTTGATGATCAACAATCCCAGCATCAGGAAGTCGATCGTGAACCAGATCAGCTGGTGGGAGGATTTCAGGTTGTCCCGGTTGATGTGCAGCATTCGGCTCCGTTCGCTCGTTTGGATTATCCTGTAAGTACCTGACAGGTTAGCGTATTTGATGGCATGCGACGACCGGTGGTTTACCGTGGATTCCTGTGTACCCGTAGCGGTAAACTGCCAGTCTTTGGCCGCGTAAGCCGGCCCTGTCATGGATGGAACCCGAGTGGCTGGAGTCTGTATATCAAACCGATAGTGTCACTGAGTCGAGTAGCGCTGCTGGCCACGGCTGTGTGGCTTGTCCCGGCATTGGCGGCAGCGCAGCAGGTCGAAGTTCGCGTTAGCGGTGACTTTCCGGAGCTGCAGCGCAACGCTGAGGCG
>JBPEXU010000205.1:0-23742 GCA_052031225.1 Marinobacter sp.
ATCGAGGCGGTGAAAGACGGTCGCATCCGCTTCATCCCGGAGAACTGGAGCAAAACCTATTTCAACTGGATGGAAAACATTCAGGACTGGTGCATCTCGCGCCAGCTCTGGTGGGGGCATCGAATTCCGGCCTGGTACGACGCCGAGGGCAACATCTACGTCGGCCGCAACGAGGACGAGGTGCGCCAGAAGCACGGCCTCGGCCCCGAGGTCGAACTGACCCAGGACGAAGACGTGCTCGACACCTGGTTCAGCTCCGCGCTCTGGACCTTCGGTACGCTCGGCTGGCCGGAAGACACCGACCGTCTGAAAACCTTCCACCCGACCGATGTGCTGGTCACCGGCTTTGACATCATCTTCTTCTGGGTCGCCCGGATGATCATGATGACCATGCACTTCGTGAAGAACGAGGACGGCACCCCGCAGGTGCCGTTCAAGACGGTTTACGTCACCGGCCTGATCCGGGACGAGCACGGCGACAAGATGTCCAAGTCGAAAGGCAACGTCATCGACCCGCTGGACATGATCGACGGCATCTCACTCGACGAGCTGCTGGAGAAGCGCACCGGCAACATGATGCAGCCTCAGCTGGCGGAAAAGATCGCCAAGCGCACCAAGAAGGAATTCCCGGACGGCATTTCCGCCCACGGTACCGACGCCCTGCGATTCACCCTGGCCTCGATGGCGACCACCGGCCGTGACATCAACTGGGACATGAAGCGCCTGGAAGGCTATCGGAATTTCTGCAACAAGCTGTGGAACGCCGCCCGCTATGTGCTGATGAACACCGAAGGCGAGGACTGCGGCGTGGACGGCGAGGCGGTCGAGCTGTCGCTGGCGGATCGCTGGATCATCAGCGAGCTGCAACACTGCGAACAGGAGGTGATTCGCCACCTCGACCAGTACCGCTTCGATCTGGCGGCCTACGCCCTGTATGAGTTCATCTGGAACGAATACTGCGACTGGTACCTGGAGTTGTCCAAGCCGGTGCTGTACGACGATGACGCCAGCGCCGAAGCCAAACGCGGCACCCGTCGCACCCTGGTCCGGGTACTGGAGGCGGTACTGCGCCTGGCCCACCCGATGATGCCGTTCATCACCGAGGAAATCTGGCAGCGGATTGCGCCGCTGGCGGGCAAGACCGGCGACAGCATCATGCTGCAGCCGTTCCCGCAGCCCGACACCAGCAAGCAGGATGCCGCGTTGACAGCCGACATCGAGTGGCTCAAGGGCGTCATCGTGGCGGTGCGCAACATCCGCGGCGAAATGAACATCTCCCCGGCGAAGAAGATTCCGGTACTGCTGAAAGGCAACAGCGCCGACGATCAGCGCCGGATGACCGAAAACCGTCAGTTCCTGATCTCCCTGGCGAAACTGGAAAGCCTGGAGTGGTTTGACGGCGACCAGGCGCCCATGTCCGCCACCCAACTGGTCGGTGAAATGGAAGTGCTGGTGCCCATGGCCGGCCTGATCGACAAGGAAGCCGAACTCAAGCGCCTCGACAAGGAGCTGGAGCGCCTGCAGAAGGACATCGGCCGCCTCGAAGGCAAGCTGGGCAACGAGAAATTCACCGCCAAGGCACCGGCCGAGGTGGTGGAAAAGGAGAAAGAAAAACTCCGCGAGGCCCAGAGCAGCCTGAACCGGCTCAGCGAACAGCGGGCCGCCATCGAGGCCATGTAACCCCGTGATCGGCATCCTGGGCGCAGGTTCACTCGGGCGGCTCTGGGCCGCCCTGCTGCCCCAGGGGCAGACGACGGTCCTTCCGAGGCCGGAGCGTGCGCCGGCCTCGTCGTTCCTGACCTACACCTTTAACCCCATAGAGGGCTCGCCCCGCACCATCCGCGTGCCCTACTGCGCCTCGCCGTCGGAACTGAGCTTGCTGCTGGTGATGACCAAGGCGGGCGATGTGCTCGCGGCGCTCGACGCCTGGCTGCCCCGAATTCCTGCCCAGATACCGGTTGTCCTGTTCCAAAACGGTCTCGGCAGTCAGCAGCGCGTGGCATCAGCCTGGCCATGCCGCCCGATCCTTGCGGCCGCCACCACCGAAGGCGCCAACTGTCCACAGCCTGACCGGCTAATTCATGCCGGCACCGGCGCCACCTGGGTGGGCGCGCTCAATGAGGCCGGTCGGGCCCATGTCGAACCCGCGGTCCGCGCCCTCGCCGGCACCGGTCTCACCGTTCATAACGAGCCGGATATCCTTGGCCGCCTGTGGCAGAAACTGGTCATCAACGCCGGCATCAACCCCTTCACCGCCCTGCTGGACTGCCCGAATGGCGCCATCCTGACCTCAGCACTGTACCGGCAGCACATCGACGGCCTGTGTCAGGAGCTTGCCCGGCTGCTGGCGGCGGAAGGGATCGAAACCGCGGCAGCGTCCGCGCTCAGGGCGCGCATTGAAACGGTCGCACGGGCGACGGCACGCAATACCTCCTCCATGCGCAGCGACCTGCTCAACGGCCGGACGACCGAGATTGATTTCATCAACGGCTACCTGGTCCGGCTTGGTCAGCACCACGGCATCCCGACGCCGGTGAACCAAATGCTGACCGAACGGGTAAAACAACTGTCTCACCACTGACCCAGAGGAGTTCCCAGGATGGGCAACCGTCTTTCGAAGATCTACACCCGCACCGGTGACGATGGCTCTACCGGGCTGGCCGACGGCAACCGGATTGCCAAGAACGCTCAGCGTGTGGAAGCCATGGGCACCGCCGATGAGCTGAACTGCCACATTGGCCTGCTGATCGAAACGCTGCCGCCGGAGGACGAACTGACCGACACCCTCCGGCGCATCCAGCACCACCTGTTCGATCTCGGCGGCGAGTTTGCGATACCGGGCAGCCTGGTCATCAGTGCCGACCACATTCGCTGGCTGGAAGACACCCTGGATCACTACAACGCGCCACTGCCACCGCTGAAGAACTTCATCCTGCCTGGTGGCTCCGCTGCCGCTGCCCAGTGTCATCTGGCGCGGGCCGTGTGCCGTCGCGCCGAGCGGGTGGTGGTCGCACTGGGGCATGAGGACTCGATCAACACCGCGTCGCGACAATACCTGAACCGGCTGTCGGACCTGCTGTTCGTCCTCGCCCGGGTCCTGGCCCGACGGGACGGAGCGGAGGAAATTCTCTGGGAGCAAAAAAAATCCGGCCTCTGAGGGCCGGATGGATAACTTGCCGTTAACCGCGACGGATCAGACCTTGAAGGCTTCCACCAGCCGCTGCAGCGATGCGGTCAGAGTCGACATCTCGCGGGATGCGCCCAGAGTTTCCTCGGCATTGGCGGCCGTGCTCTGACCCAGCTCACCGATCTGTTCGACGTTGGCGTTGACGTTCTTCGCCACCGCCGACTGCTCTTCGGCGGCCTGGGCAATCTGGTGACTCATGTCGACGATGGTCGAGATGCTGCCGGCAATCCGATCCAGTGCTTCGGTGACCTCACGGGATTTGGTGACCGTGGCTTCGGTCACTTCCCGGCTGTTGGTCATGGCCGACACCGCGTCTTTCACGCCACTCTGCAGCCGGGAAATCATGCCTTCGATTTCTTCGGTGGACTTGTGGGTGCGCTGCGACAATGAGCGTACCTCATCGGCGACAACCGCAAAGCCCCGCCCCTGCTCACCAGCCCGGGCCGCTTCTATGGCCGCGTTCAGCGCCAGCAGGTTGGTCTGTTCGGCGATGGCCTTGATCTCCACCAGCACCTGGCTGATGTTGTCACTGTCGGCGCTGACCCGGTTGATGACCTCCACCGCGCCGGCGATTTCGGTCGCCAGCCGGTTGATGGTTTCCACGGTATCGGCCACCACCGCCCGTCCGGTTTCGGTGTCCCGTTCGGCGACGCCGGCACTGTCGGCGACCCGGTGCGCGCTCTCGGTCACTTCGTTGACCGCCTCGACCATCTGGTTCATCGCCTCGGTGATCTGACCGCTCTCTTCCATCTGCCGGGCGACCGCCTCGGCGTTGGCGGCGGCGGTGTCGTTGACCCGCACCGCTTGCTGGTCCACGTCCGCCGTGGTGCCGCTGACCGAACGGATCAGCTCGGCCATGCGGTCGGTCATATTGTTGAACTCGGTCGTCAGCTCGCCCAGTTCGTCCCGGTTATCGAGCACGATGTGAGTGGTCATGTCACCGGCGGCAACACGGCGAGCCGCCGAGGCAAACCGGTTAATGGCGGTACGCACCGACATAAAGAAGCCGACGTACAGGTACACCACCACCAGCAACACAATCCCCAGCGCGATGATGATCCAGCGGCGCTGACTGACTTCCGCCTCAAGCCGGGTGTTCAGGTTGTCCTGGACCACGCCAAACACCACGTTGGTCAGCGTCTCGTAGTGCGCCAGCTGGTTTGAGACCAGCACGTCGTAACGTTCCCAGGGCATTTCCAGCCGCACCGGATTAATCACGTTCAGATCCAGAACCTGACGGATTTCCAGCAGGCTGGCGTTGACATTCTCAATCGCATCCCCGGCCTCGGCACGCAACCGGGAGGACGACTCCGCCGCCACCGCGATGGCCGGCTCCAGCAACGACGCCCGGTTGGTCAGCTGATCGTAGATTTCGTTCAGGGTTTCGCTCAGCGCGTAACCCACCTGCCCCTCCACCAGCGCGAACATGCCGTAGGAACGGGCCTGCCCCATCACATTCCGGGCGTCGGGCAACGCCTCGCGCACCAGCCCGAGCAACAACTGATTCTCCCGGGACGAATCCTGGCCCAGACCGGAAATCTCAATGGTTGCCGGCAACAGTGCCCGGACTTTCTGGACAAACTCCTGAAAGTAGGTGTACTGAGCGTCGATGTTGCCCTGATAGTTGTCGTCCGCCTTCAGGCGTTTCCAGTCCTCCTGCACCGACCGGACCTGCTCGCCCCAGGTTCCTGTGGTGTCGAACGAGTTCTCCGTCGCGGTCAGTTGTTCCAGCAGCGCGTCAATGGCTTGGGCGGACTCTTCCGAACGGGCCAGCAGGTCGGTATCGTCCTTCACCACCCCGGCGGCCCGATAGTCCCGGTAGGCCATGCTCTCGACCACCAGGCGCTCGACCTTCCGGAGCTGCTGCAAGCCCTCGACGCCCCGGGTCATGGTCGCCACCGACTGGTTCAGCTCCGAAATGACAAGCCAGGACAGACCACCGATTGGAAGCAGAAACAGGATGCTGATGAGGCTGAACTTGAAGACCATGGGCAGCCGGTTCATCAGCGCAATTGCAGGAGTAATAAAATGCTTCACGGATACCCTCTTGTGCCAGCAGCGCTCACGGACTGAACGCGAGTTCTTTTCTTTTATTGTCGCCTAAAGTTCTAAAAACTTAAGTCTTATTTTTTGTTGATCTGTAATGATTGTAAACAGACCACCATTACACCGCGCCGGAAATCACCAACAGCGCCAGCAGGCACAGCCAAACCAGCATGGTGCGATTCAGCAGATCCCGCACCGCGGTCAGGCTGCGACCGCCGAATCCGGTCCATTCATCCGGATGCATCCGGGAAAACCGGGACGGATCCAGCGCATACCCGGTTAACGACCCGTCGGCGGAAATCATGAGTATGTCACCGGCATTTTTGCCCACCGCCCCCACCGTGTTGCGGGCCACCCGGAGCCATCCGGCCAGGTCGCCCGCGATGCCAAACGTCAGGGCTACCAGGCGCACCGGCAGCCAGGCCGCCCATTCGTAGATCCGGGCGAACCTGGGCCGCGCGCCGGCCTGAGGCCAGAGTTCGGAGAGTGCCAGCACGCCACGGGCCAGCAGCGCCGCGGGCAGGCCGCCAACCACAAACCAGAAAGCCACCAGAAAGAAACGGCCAAACACCGCGACCATCAAGGCTCTGGACAGCGACAGGTGCATCGCCTCCGGTGACAGCGCGGCGCCCCGTTCACGGGCGGGCAGTCGGTCCCGGGCGTGGTGCCAGGCGGCCTGCATGTCGCCACGGGACCAGGCCTCGGAGTAAGCCTGCAGAACCTGGCGCCAGCCGGGCGCACCCATCAGGAAAACAAGCCCGGCCAACTCGACGGGGTACACCATGAATTTCCAGGATGTCTGCCAAAGCAGATGCAGCACCAAGCCCACAATCAACGCGGGTAGTGCAACCAGCAGCAGGCCCATCAGTACCGAGGTTTCCTGCCCGGCGGAAACCCGGCTGCCCTGGTGAAACCAGTGTCGCCACAGGCGATCGCCGTCCATCAGGTCGGCGGCATCCAGGCGCCGGCGAACCAGATAGGCGAGCAGAAAGACCAGCAAAACCATCAGCCAAACTCCTGGTCGGGCTGTCCAGGCCCTTCGGCAAGAATACGATGAAAATGGCGCCAGTCGAAGGCCGGGCCAGGATCGGTTTTTCGCCCGGGGGCAATGTCGCTGTGGCCGGTAATCCGCTCTGGTGTGATTTCGGGCCAGGCTGCCATCAGCCACCCGGCAACCTGCGCCAGACGCCGGTACTGCTGGTCGGTGTACGGAAGGTCGTCGGTCCCTTCCAGCTCAATGCCAATGGAAAAGTCGTTGCACTCTTCCTGGCCCTCAAAACACGAGCGCCCGGCGTGCCATGCCCGGTCCAGCAGGCTGACGAACTGCACCAGATGCCCGTCCCGGCGAATCAGGGCATGGGCCGACACCTGCAGGCCGGCGATCTCGCGAAAATAGGGGTGGGCGTCCGGATCGAGCCGGTTGCAGAAAAATGCCTCGATTTCCGGGCCGCCGAACTGACCTGGCGGCAGGCTGATGTTATGCACCACCAGCAGGCTGATTTCCGCCCCGGGCGGACGCGGTCCGTAATTGGGGGAAGGACACCAGCGCGCCCCCGGAAGTCGTCCGGTGTCGCGAAGCGTCTGTGGGAAGGGACGGGTGACCATTGGGTCACCTGCGTCTGGTTGGGTTCCTGACAAGGCAGACTCTTTGCAATCAAAGCGTTAAAGATGACTTCGATTGAATCACAAAGTCTGCCCGGTTGCTACGCTTCAGTCCTTGCGACTGTTACGCAGGTTGTCGATGATGGATTCCAGCGCCCGGTCAAAGATCAGGCCATCATCCAGCATGGTGATGTCGCCCGCGGCCAGTGCCTCGGCAAGCTGCTCGCGCTGATACTCGGCGACCTTGCTGCCGCTGCGATTGACAAAGATGTATTTGCCCGTGGCCTTGATAAACGCCGCCAGTTTGCAGCGCACCTTGCTGTCGTCCCGGGTCAGTTCAATCCACGAACCCACCCTCAGGCTATCGGCCCGCTCAAGCCACTCGGGGGCAATGGCCGGAGTCGGCGACGCGCCCGCCTCGGCGGCATCCGGCTGTGGCTGCGGGGCCGCCTCGGCGACCGGCTCGGTTGCGACTGACTTATTTGCCACCGGCTCCGTCTGAGCTGTTTCCCCTCCAGGGCTATCCTCCGGGGTGGTCTCGGGCTCCGCCAGCGCCTGCGGGGGTTCTTCGGGCAGCGTGATGTCCGGCTCGGGATCGGGCGCAGCCGGTGCCGTTGTTACCAGGCGCTGGAACACATCGACGTGGGCCAGCTCCAGATCGCGAATGGCCGAATCGGTGGCAAACGGATCCCAGGAAATCTCCTGCAACGCCTTACGCAGATCGTCAACGATCGCCGGAATGGCCCGCAACAGGTCGGTCCGGGTATGTTCGGTCACCGGCCGGGGGTCCACGCTCCAGACCAGCTTCTCGGTCAGTGCCCGCGCCTCAGCCCAGCGTTCGCTGTCCTCACCTTCGCGCAGGTGCACCCACTGGAGGTAACGATTCCAGGCTTCATCGAGCAGCGAGCGCACCGGCTCCGGGATGTCGCGGTCAGTGGTCAGGTCCGCAATAACCCCGCGCGCCATCTCGGACGCTTGCTCCTGTCGTGCCCTGCCCTCTTCGGCATCACGAAGGCGCTGCTCCACCAACTCGCGCCGGCGGCGGTCCAGATCCATGAAGTGGCTGAAGTCCTTGAGCAGCTCGTCAAACAGCTCGACATTGTCGGTGAACTCATGGAGCACCCGCTCCACCACCGACTCGATCTTGTCTTTCAGCGGATCGCGTTGTCCGGCCTTTTTTTCGGACCAGCCAATGGCCGACAGCGCGAGCTCGTTCAGCAGCTTACGAACCGGGTGGCCACCGCGATTGAAAAAGTTCTTGTCGCTCAGGGCAACCTTGAGCACCGGGATCTGCAGCCGACCGATCAGCGCCTTCATGACCGGGTGTAACTGCCGGTCTTCCAGAATGAAATCGAACAGCATGGAGACCAGATTGATGACATCGCTGTCCACCTGGCCGACTTGCAGGCTTTGCCCCCCTTCGTTTTGAAGCACCGGACCCAGCTGTTGCCTCAGAGGCACGACCTGGTCCGCCTCCCAGCCAACGGCCTGGCTTTGGATGTCGTTGAGCCGAACCATCAGGGCGTCGGTATCAAGAACCGCCGCACCGGGCGAACTGGCGGCACTGACACCCGGACCAGCAACGCCCCCCTGATGCAACAAGGCGCTGAGCTCCGAGAAGGTCGGGTGCCTCCCTGTATGCGCGGCGTCATCGGCGCCAGCACTGGCCCCGGTTGAGTGCCCCGGTGTGGCCCCCGGCGAACGGGGCGAACCGAGGCCGCCAGCACGGGGGACCGGCGGGCGTTTCATGTCCGGCAGCACGCCTTCGGCTACCAGGGTGCGGTTGGCGTCCTGATAAAACCCACCCAAGGTGTCCACCAGCAGCCGATCAAAAAGCTTGAGCACCACCAGCTTGGCCCGGATGTCGATGTCCAGATCGGCGCAGGCTTCGCCGATGCCGCCACAGATAACCTCCGGGCTGAGCGGCATCTGGCTGTCCTCAAGGGCAATGTCCGGTACCAGATGACGGACCCTAACGGTCAGCAGACGAATGGTTTCAGCGTGCCGGTTACGCAATTTGTTAACCAGGTTATCGACCGCAACCTGTTGTTCCAGTTCATCGTGATCCACCAGGCTCAGGCTGTCCTGATCCAGAGCATCCAGCGAGCCGCCGGAATCGCGGGGCGTGAAACGGCCAAGGTCATTGAATGCCCGACTCACGTACTGAAGTACCGACAACACCATCGACTTGCGCCGCAGCCGCAGTTCCCGCATGGCGTCGAAATACGCGGTCTGATCCACGTTGGTGCTGGCGCGGTCGGCCAACTCGAACAGGGCGTCGTCCGCCTTGTCAAAGGCGTCGCTGAGAACCGATTTGAGCGCCTGTCCCGATGTGTCACGGAGACGGACAAGCACCGGAGGCAACGAGAAACGGTCTACCGATTTCCGGTCAGAGAAACGGACTACCTTGCTTTCCTGCGCCATCAAACGACTCCGGGATGGGTGAGAGAAAATGTTAATCTCTGTTAAACACCATTTTAGAACCTGTCTGCGTCAGCTTGTGTCAGATTTTGTCACCTTTTGTGTAGACCGGATCTGGTTCACAATTCCGGCGTCGAAACGCCGGCAGTTGGCGATCAGGGGCCTTGCGATTAGAATCGTGCGCCAACCTCAGCCCATCACACGACCGGACGATCAGCATGCTCCCAGCCGAACTTCTGCGCCAGAATCGAATTGAAACCGTTGCCCTGAGCCTCCGGGAGGACATTGGCGACGGTGACATCACCGCCCAGCTGATACCCGAGGACCGACTGGCAAGCGCACGGGTGATCACCCGCGAGGCCGCGATTCTGGCGGGTCGGGAATGGGTTGATGAGGTCTTTCGCCAGGTCGACCCGCAGGTGACGTTGCGCTGGCACGCCGACGACGGCGACCGGATTCGGCCCGATCAGGTTCTGTTTACCATGGAAGGCGCGGCGCGCAGCCTGCTGACGGCCGAACGCACGGCGCTGAACTGGCTCCAGACGCTGTCCGGCGTGGCCACGACCTGCGACCACTATGCCCGCCAGGTCGCGCACACCCGCGTGCAACTGCTGGATACCCGCAAAACCCTGCCGGGACTGCGGCTGGCAGAAAAGTACGCCGTCACCTGCGGCGGCTGCCACAACCACCGCCTGGGTCTTTGGGACGCGTTTCTGATCAAGGAAAACCACATTGCCGCCTGCGGCTCCATCGCCCGGGCGGTCGAAACCGCCCGACACCTGGCGCCCGGCCGGCCGGTGGAAGTGGAAACGGAAAATCTAGAGGAACTCGCCGAAGCCTTGGATGCCGGCGCCGACATCATCATGCTCGATGAGTTTTCTCTGGCGGACATGCGGACCGCCGTCAAACAGGCGGCAGGCAAAGCCAGACTGGAGGCGTCCGGCGGAATCAATCGCGACACACTGGTGCCGGTCGCCGAGACCGGCGTCGACTACATTTCCATTGGCGCGCTGACCAAAGACGTCAAAGCCATCGATCTGTCCATGCGCCTGGACTGACGCCGGTCATTTACCGGACAACAGTTTGTCCATCCGTTCCAGCTCGCGGATCAGGCCATGTCCGGTTTCCGGCCGGCCCCGGAAGTGCTCCTCGGCCATAGGCGCGATGCCGGACACCGAAGGCAACGGATGCCCGTTTTCGATCAGTACCTTCATCCGCTCGACGAACACGAACTGCAGCCACTGAGTGAATTCCATGGTGTCGAGACAGAACGGCTTGTCGCTCTGGAACGCTTCCCGGGGCGGCGGTTCCGCCTCCCAGGCGCCGAGTCGGCGCAGTTCGACCTCGATCTGCAGCAGGCTGTCGGCGACCTGATTCAGCTGGCTGTTCTGGTTGCTCATGCTCCCACCTAGTCTGTCAGTGGCTCCAGCTCCACCGCCTCACCATGGAGTACCCGGAACAGGTCTTCGTACTGACGGGTCAGCGGATGCTTGGGGGCCATGTGGATCAGCGGCTGCCGGCTCTGGTGCGACTCTTTCATCTTGACCGAACTGCTCAGGCGCACGGGCAAGACCGGAAGCCCTTCTTCGGTCAGTTCCAGCACCAGCTTGCGTGGCAGACTGGCCCGGGGCTGGAACTGGTTGGCCACGATCCCCTCAACCACCAGATCCTCGTTGTGATCTTCCTGCAGATCACGGATTTCGTTGAGGATGTTGTACAGCGCCTGACGCGAGAAATCGTCGCAGTCGAACGGGATCAGGCAGCGCTGGGCGGCAATCAGGGCGGACCGGGTGTAGAAATTCAGCGCCGGCGCGGTGTCGATGTAAATGGCGTCAAAGCTGTCGCCCAGTTTTTTCAGCGCCTCACGCAACTTGTAGATCTTGTGTTTGGCTTCGAGCTTGCGCTCAAGGAAATCCAGCTCGGGGCTGGAGGGCATGACAAACAGGTTGTCGTACGGCGAGGCATGGACAAACTCGTCCGGACGACGGTTGAAGACCGTGAACGCCACCGTCTGCTCCAGCAGATCGGCGACCGTGTCCTTCAACTCGGCGGCTGGCCGGCCCAGCAGGTAGTGGGTGGAATTGCCCTGGGGATCCAGATCCACCACCAATGTCCGCTTGCCACGTGCGGCACTGATGGCGGCCAGATTACAGGTGATGCTGGACTTGCCAACACCGCCCTTCTGATTGAACACAACCCGTCTCATGTCGTCTCTCCATTCACGCCGTTATTCGTGTTTTTGCTCGGTCGTTGCCCGGCGTCCGCTACCAGCCCATCACGGTCTTCACGAACGGGATGGTCAGCCGGCGCTGGGCCTGCAGCGAGTTCTCGTCCAGCGTATCCAGCATGGCCAGCAGATCGCCAAGACGCCGGGGGGCTCGTCGCATGATAAAGCCGGCTACTTCATCGGTCACCACCAGGCCACGTTGCTCGGCCCGGGCCTGCAGGATGGTCTGGCGGTCGTCGTCGCGGTAGATCCCGAGCTGCAAGGTCAGTCCGTGACTCAACCGGGACACCAGATCGGGCAGCACAAACCCGGAGCGGGCAGGCACTTCCGACAGGCTGACCACCAACAGGCTGGCCCGATCCTGCACCCGATTGTATAGGTGGAAGACGGCCTCTTCCCAACGCTCTTGGCCGGCGACTCGATCCAGGTCGTCCAGACAGATCAGCTCCTGGGTTTCCAGCCCGGCCAGCGCATCCGGCCCAAAAGGCTCCAGCTCGGCAATGCTGATGCACACCGACGCCCGGCCTTCCGCCTCCGCCTGGTGGCAGGCGGCCTGCAACAGATGGCTCTTACCGGTGTCTGAGGCACCGACGACGACCACCACCGGCAGGCCGGACGACGGCGCGCACGCGGCCCTCAGCCGCCTTGCCGCCTCCATGTTGCGGTCACCGTGGAAGTTGTCAAAGCGGGCGTCGTCACGCAGCTTCACGCCCAGAACCAGTTGCGAGGCGGTCATGGCTGCTTCGCCCTCCAGGCCCGTCGGCCCCATACCCACAGGTAGTGACCGCCACTGACCAGCGCGGAAACCGCCACCAGCACGATCCCCACCTCCCGCACCCAGACCGGCATGGGCAGACCCGCCTGCAGGATAATGATCGCCAGTACCACCAGTATCTGGATGAAGGTGTTCAGCTTTCCGGGAATGCTGGGCGCCATGTCAAAGCGACCAATGCAGTAATGATAGGCCAGCGCCCCACCGACAATCAGCAGATCCCGCCCGAGGACGACCAGGAACAGCCACACCGGCAATACCGAAGTCAATGTCAGCATCAGATAGGCGGTCAGCAGCAACGCCTTATCCGCCAGCGGGTCGGCAACGGCGCCCACCCGGGAGCGCCAGTTGAAATGCCGGGCCAGATAACCGTCAAAGGCGTCCGTCACGGCCGCCAGCGCAAAAATCAGAAGGGCGACGCGGTAGCTTTCCGCCAGCAACGCCCCGGCAAACGGGACAATCAGCAGAATGCGCGCAAAGGTCAGCGCGTTGGGAATCCATCGCCACTGCTGCGATTTCACGTGGGTCCCTCCAGGCGCGCGTTACCGGGACGGCGCATTTCCAATGGCCGGCTGCGGCTGCCAGCGGTAGTAAAGAACCTGATACAAAGACTCGAACGCCAGCTCAGCCTGCTCATCGTCCATCGGGATCGGCTGGTAGCTGAACAGCGACGCTTCCCCCTCGCCCGCCGGCGCCGGTGCGCTCTCGTCCTGCGCCGGCGGCTCTGCGTCCGTCTGTTCCGCCGGCCCCTGGCCGGGCAGAGACTCACGGTCGAGGACGGGCTCAGGTTCGCGGTCCAACGGCACAAACCGAGGATCCAGCGCAATGTATTCGGTGAGCTGATCAAGCTCTCCCGAGAACGTGACCCGCAGGGTCAGCTGCTCACCCTTAACCCGGACCGCGCCCACGCTGCGGATCGGTGTGAAGCCCTCAAGTACACGGCTGGCCATGCCATAGTCGGCGATGGACGCCACGCCCTGCAACACGATATCAACCTGGGGCAATTCGCCAACCTCCCCGGCTGACACCGCGTAGCGGCTGGCGTAGCGATCGGCCCAGCGGTCAACCATGGCCTGCACCAGCGCCTCCGGGGAATCGGCGGTCACCGACTGCTCACCGCCATCCATCGACATGCCATCAAACACCCAGCCAGCCCGCCACTGTCCGGCGGTCCGGCGAATCCGGACCAGCGCCAGTGCGTCATAGTCGGTCGGCCCGGAGGCCGTGCGCACCCGGTTGACGAACTGACCCCAGATGTCGGAGAGGAGCTCCCGATCACCGGCAAACCGGCTCTCCGGCAGCGCCACCGGCAGGCCGCGCTCTTCGGCAGCGGCCAGAAGCGCCGAGCGCCAGAACTCCGGCTCCTCCCCCCGGGTCACCAGTGTGCGGGTGCCCCGGTCTTCAACCGCGATCCAGGCCAGTGTCAGCGGCCGATTGGCGCCCCAGACCGGCGCCTCAATCGACGCCAGAGCACGATTGACACCGACCGGCCCAAAGGTCATTTTCAGCCGGTTCTCGCCGTCGTCACCACGCAAATACTGGTAGGACAACAGCAGCGATTCGGCGTCGGCAAGCAGGGCGTCGACCCCCTCTTTGGTCAGCACATCGCGGCTGCCGGACACTCTGACCAACACTTTGCGCAGGCCATCGGCGTAGCCCTTTTCGAGCTCGCTCGCACTCGCCCCTTCAACCGGCACCACCGCGCCATAAAGACCGGATACCGTGACCGCAAATGCCGGTGCCGCCAGAATGCCGATACCAAAAAACAAAACGGCCGCCCCCGCGGCAGCCCGACACATCTGCACCAAGTATTGTCCGAATAACGACATGAATCACCCTGGTATTCGCATGAATGGCGCATAGGATACACCATGGCCTATACCGTGAGTAGCTGTTAAAATCCGCGGCCTGTCCCACTGGCCAACGGTTACACATCACCATGAGCGAACAGAAGCCCTCCCTGACCTATCGCGATGCCGGCGTCGATATTGATGCCGGCAACGACCTTGTCAACCGCATCAAGGACACTGCGGCGCGAACCCGCCGGCCGGAAGTCCTGGGCGGGCTCGGCGGCTTCGGCGCCATGGTCTCGATTCCGGCCGGGTACAAAGAGCCGGTTCTGGTGTCCGGCACCGACGGCGTCGGCACTAAGTTGCGCCTGGCCATGCAACTGGGCAAGCACGACAGCATCGGCATTGATCTGGTCGCCATGTGCGTCAACGACCTGGTGGTGGGCGGCGCCGAACCGCTGTTTTTCCTCGACTACTACGCCACCGGCAAGCTGAATGTGGACGTCGCCGCCCAGGTGGTCGAGGGCATCGGCGCCGGCTGCGAGCAGGCCGGCTGCGCTCTGGTTGGCGGTGAGACCGCGGAAATGCCCGGCATGTACGAAGGCGAAGACTACGATCTGGCCGGCTTTTGTGTCGGTGTGGCGGAACGCAGCCAGATCATCGACGGCAGCCGGGTTCAGGCCGGTGACGTCCTGCTGGCGCTGGGCTCCTCCGGCCCCCACTCCAACGGCTATTCGCTGATCCGGAAAATCCTGGAAGTCAGCGATGCCGACCTGAACCAGGCCATCGGTGACACCACCCTGGCCGATGCGTTGATGGCACCGACCCGCATCTACGTCAAGAACCTGCTGCAACTGATCCGCGAAGTGGACGTACGGGCGCTGTCGCACATTACCGGCGGCGGCCTGCCCGAGAACATCCCCCGGGTGCTGCCAGCGGGCTGTGTTGCCGCCATCGACACCAGCAGCTGGACGCTGCCTCCGGTGTTCCAGTGGCTGCAAGACGCCGGCGGCGTGGCCGCGGAGGAAATGTACCGAACCTTCAACTGCGGCATCGGCATGATCGTCTGCGTCCCGGCGGATCAGAAAGGGCTGGCCATCGATACCCTGACCGCCATGGGTGAGAAGGTCTGGCAGGTGGGCGTGATCGAAAGCGCCGACCAGCCGGATGCCAACCCGGTCGTCCGTTATGCACCGGGGCTGCTGTCCGCATGAAAGCCGAACAAGCTCAGAAACCGCGCATTCTGGTGCTCGCCTCTGGCAGCGGCACCAACCTTCAGGCCCTGATTGACGCCAGCCGGGAGCGGGACTTTCCCGGCCAGATCGTCGCCGTGGGCTGCAACCGCCCAGGCGCTTTCGCCCTCGAACGGGCGGCGCAGGCCAATGTCGAATCGTTCGTGGTGGACCACACCCGCTACGACAGCCGGGAGGAATTCGATGCCGCCCTGATGGCGGAAATCCGCCGCTGGAATCCGGACGTGATTGTGCTGGCCGGCTTCATGCGCATCCTGACCACCGATTTCGTTCGGACGTTCCGGGGCATTATGCTCAACATCCACCCGTCCCTGCTGCCGAAGTACACCGGCCTGAACACCCATGCCCGGGCGCTGGAAGCCGGTGACACCCTGCACGGCGTGTCCATCCACTTTGTCACCGAAGAACTGGATGGCGGCCCGGTCATCGCCCAGGCGGAAGTCGAGGTGGCCCCGGACGATACCCCCGAATCCCTGGCGGAAAAGGTGCGCGAGAAAGAACACATTCTCTACCCCATCGTGGTCCGCTGGTTCTGCGAGGGCCGGATTCAGCTGCACGACGACCAAGTCCTGTTCGACGGCGAGCCGATGCCCGCACCCATGCGCCTGCCCGCCGACTGAACAGATTGTCATCTCCCGCGTGGCGCGCAACCGCTAAACTGTTGCTATAGACGACAGCCCGGAGGTCAGCGCCATGCGGCACCGATTGTTCACCGCCCCAGCTCTTCGATCACGACTCACCGCCTGCTGCCTGGCACTGGTGACAGCCTGCCTGGGCAGCCTGGCGCGGGCCGACGAGGCACCTCCGCTAGTCCCCTTTGAAGCCACCTATTCCGCAGCCATGGAAAAGGGCATGTCGCTCAATGGTCAGGCCCGTCGCAGCCTGACCGATCAGGGCAATGGCGTCTGGCTGTACCGCACCGACGTCGATTCGTTCATTGCCGACATTGACGAATCGGTGATCTTGAAGTGGGAAAACGGTCGGGTGGTACCACTGCGCTACCGTTACCGGTTGTCCGGATTTCTGGTGAAGGATCGCGAGCAAAGCATTGATTTCAACTGGCAGGCCGGCGTTGCGACCGGCCGCTACAAGGGTCGGAAATTCGAACTGCCGCTGACGGAGGGCATCCTGGACCCACTGGGCTATCAGCTTCAGCTACACCAGGACATCAAAGCGGGAATACGGGAAATGAGCTATCAGGTCATCGACCGCGCCAAATACGATGAGGAACGGTTCGAGGTGATCGATGAAGAACAGATTTCCAGCGAAGGCCGTCGGACAACCGCTCTGAAAGCGGAGAAAGTGCGCGAGGCAGACGCCAAACGCCAGACCCTGATGTGGTTCGACCCCGCCCGGCATCATCTCCTGGTCCGGTTGCTGCAGGTGGAGCCCGACGGCAGCCGGTACGAACTGGCCCTGGACGATGTCCGCCTTGGCCAACCCTGACCCGGCGCCAGAGCTCTAACGGGCCTCAGCCCAGACCGCCTTGACCTCATCGGCAATGATCCGCAGCCCCTCAGCCACCCGATCGTCGTCTTGGGAATAGGTCACCCGCAGACATTCGTGGCGATGCTTCCAGCCGTCATCGGCCAGTCCGGGGAAGAAATAGTGGCCGGACACCACCAGCACGCCCCGCGCCTTCAAGCGCTGGTACAGCTCCAGGCTGGTAATCGGCAGATCCGGGAACCAGAGCCAGAGGAACATGGCACCCTCGGGCTTGTGGACGTACCAGCGGCAACCGTCGTCGCCCATCGCCTCGTGGAACACCTCAACGGCCCGCTGCATCTTGGCCTTGTAGAACGGGCACACTACATCCCGACTCAACGACAGAATGTCACCGGAGCGCACCAGCGGCTCGGCCAGCATGGCGCCAAAGCTGCCGGTGGCCAGATTCAGGATGGCATTGATACCCGACAGCGCCTTGATGATCGGCGCCGCTGCAATCACGATGCCGGTGCGGGCGGCCGGCAGACCAAGTTTGGACAAACTCAGGCACAGGATGATCTGCTCGTTCCAGGTCGGTCTGGCATCGACATAGAGCAAATTCGGAAAGGGCGTACCGTAGGCGCCGTCCACGATCAGCGGGATATCGTGCTCACGGGCCATTACCTCCAGGCGTGCCAGTTCCTCATCGGTGACCACATTGCCGGTCGGATTGGTGGGCCGGGAGACACAGATGGCGCCGGTTTCCCCGGTCACCTCCACCGCGTCAAAATCGACCCGGTACTTGAACTCGTGCGCGCCGGTGAACGAGATATCCGGCTGCACCGCCCGGAACAGGCCCGGTTCGATACCGGCATCGGCGTAGCCAATGTACTCCGGTGCCAGCGGCAGCAGAATGTGCTTGTGCTGGCCGTTGCCGTAATCGCCGCCAAACATGTTGAACAGCATAAAGAAGGCGGCCTGGCTGCCGTTGGTCAGGGCAATGTTGTCGGGCGTCAGCCCCCAGCCGTACTCCCGGTTCAGCAATTCGGCCAGCGAGGCAATGAACTGTTTCTCCCCCTGAGGCGGATCGTAGATCCCCACCAATCGCCGGACATCCCCGGCATCCCGGCTCATGTCTGCGAGAATGCCCTGGATGCGCTGCTGAATTTCCGGGATGTGGCCGGGGTTGCCACCGCCCATCATAATCAGGTCGTCGCCGGAGGCCATGGCATTGCCAAGGTCGTCCATCAGGGAAGTAATGCCGGCATCGGCGGTGAATTTTTTGCCAAAGGCAGAGAGTTTCATAACGCTATCCAGTCAACGAAGTCCAGCGGACGCTCTATCCAGTGTAGCCGTCACGGATGGGATATCAGCTGTCGAGTGCGACACCGAGATTACTGACCCCCTGATTGGCGGCAGTCGCTCGCAGCTCACGGACAAATTCCTCGGTGGGCGTGCGTTGGCGCTTCAGGGCAAGCACCAGATCACGCTGAAACAGCTTGTCTTCTTTCATCAGCGGGTGGTGGTCGAGCAGACGCACCAGCTCGTCGTCGTCCAGGCCTTCACCTTCGGACATTTCGACAAAATTCATGACGGTAGAAGTGGCCAGCCGGGACGCATCCGACGCCCGGTGTTTGTCGGGATTGAGCCGGTTCAGCAGCGCCTGCTCCAGTAGCTGGCAGAAATCGAACGCCGGGTAGACGCCATAAACATCGTAGTCATCGACGTTGGGCGCGAGCGCTTCGAGCTTCGACAACAGCTGGGGGATGGCCGCCTCCGAGACATCCTTCTGCAGCATATCCCAGCCAAGATCCAGCAGCTGGCGCATCTTGGCGCCGGTTTTCAGGCCAACGGCATCCGCGAAGAGGGCGTAGTTGGGGAACGAGCGCTCAGCCAGAGCCAGCAGGAACGCGCATTCCCGCCATCCCTGCAGCTGAGCAACGGCTTTCTGAAACTGGTTGGCGTTCATGTCCTGGGCAACGTGACGCCGGTCTGCCCGAGGTATTTGCCGCCCCGATCCTTATAGCTGGTCTCACAGACTTCGTCGGATTCGAAGAACAGCATCTGAGCCACCCCTTCGTTGGCGTAAATTTTCGCCGGCAGGTTGGTGGTGTTGGAAAATTCCAGCGTCACCTGGCCTTCCCATTCCGGCTCCAGCGGAGTGACGTTCACGATAATACCGCAACGAGCGTAGGTGCTCTTGCCGAGGCAGATGGTCAGTACGTTGCGCGGGATGCGGAAGTATTCGACGGTGCGCGCCAGAGCGAACGAATTGGGCGGAATGATGCAGACGTCACCGGTGTAGTTGACGAAGCTGTTTTCGTCGAAATTCTTGGGGTCGACGGTGGCGCTGTGGACGTTGGTGAAAATTTTGAATTCGTCGCTGCAGCGGACGTCGTATCCGTAGCTGGAGGTGCCGTAGGAAATAACCCGGCCTTTTTCGGTTTCACGGACCTGTCCGGGCTCGAACGGTTCGATCATCCCGTGCTCTTCGGACATCCGGCGGATCCACTTATCGGATTTGATGCTCATGGTGCGGTCTCGTATCCACTGGGAAAAATTGAGGCGTAGTTTACCCGTTAGCTTGGGGTCTGTCGAAGGCCCTGGTCGCCGGAGATGGGGGCTGCAAGGTAGGGGTGGGCTGACCCAAACACGCTGCAAGCACATCCATGTGCACTTGGTTCGGGCCAGCCCTGGCCCTCAACAGTTTTGGCCAGCCCACCCCCTACCTTGCAACTGCAGCCCGCGGCGCCTCTGGCGAACCAGCTTCAGTGTTCAGTCACGGAAACGCTGGAGATCGCACCGGACAGGTGACGCTCGCGGGTCGACAACTCCGCCCCAACCCGGCGCGCGATGTCCCGGTACCGGCGCGCCACCTCCGAGTCCGGCTCGGCGATCACCGAGGGCGTGCCGCCGTCGGTCTGCTCCCGGATGGTCATGTGCAGCGGCAGCTGACCCAGCAGCCGGGTGTCGTATTCGTCGGCGATACGCTCACCACCGCCCTGGCCAAACAACGGCTCTTCGTGACCGCAGTTGCTGCAGATGTGCACACTCATGTTCTCAACCACACCGAGCACGGGAATATCCACTTTGCGGAACATCTCAATGCCCTTCTTGCCGTCCAGCAGGGCAATGTCCTGAGGCGTGGTGACGATCACCGCGCCGGTGACCGGGACTTTCTGCGCCAGAGTGAGCTGAATGTCACCGGTACCCGGCGGCATATCGACAATCAGATAATCCAGCTCATCCCACAACGTCTGCTGCAGCAATTGCATCACCGCCCCACTGACCATCGGGCCGCGCCAGACCATGGGCGTTTTTTCGGTGACCACAAAGGCCATGGAATTGGCCTGCAGCCCGTGCGCCTTCATCGGCACGAAGTATTTGTTCTCCCGCACATCCGGGCGTTTGCCCTCGGGCACGCCCAGCATCATGCCGATACTCGGGCCGTAGATGTCCGCATCCAGGATGCCAACCCGAGCGCCTTCCGCCTGCAGCGCCAGCGCCAGGTTGACCGCGGTGGTGGATTTGCCGACACCGCCTTTGCCCGAGGCCACCGCGATGATGTTCTTGACGCCGGGTACCGAGGCGATGTCCTTCTGCACCTTATAGGCGTGGATTTTTTGCCCGACCCGCACCTCGGCACTGTCCACGCCGTCGACGTTTTCCAGGGCGTTACTGACAATCTGCCGGAGCGCTCCGGCGATTCCCTCGCTGGGGTACGGCAGCTCAACCACCAGCTCGACGTTCCCCTGGTCATCGGCGCTCAGGGATTTGACCGCGCCGAGTTGATACAGATCCTTTTCCAGGTAGGGGTCCCGGTATTCTCGGACGGCGTTTTCGAGGGCCTGCTGGGAAATCTGGGTCATCGGGTTCTCCGGAATAAGCTCATAAACACGGATAATGGGCGTTTCAGGTGAAAATTGCTGGCTCGGAAGGTATCATCTGTGCCCGTTTCTGACCATATGGGGGCTTTGCCCGGAGCATTCAATTCCGGGGCTATAAGCCAGGCCCGTATTTTGTTCTCCCAACCCTGATCAGCAAAAGGTTCGGACATCACCATGACGCAAGCGAGCACGCACAAGCGCGACATTCTGGTTACCAGCGCCCTGCCCTACGCCAACGGGCCGATCCACCTGGGGCACCTGCTGGAGTACATTCAGACCGACATCTGGGTGCGCTACCAGAACATGCGTGGTCACAACTGCTACTACGTTTGCGCGGACGATGCCCACGGCACCGCCATCATGCTGCGGGCCGAACGGGAAGGCATTTCGCCGGAGCAGCTGATCGACCGGATTCGCAAGGAACATCAGGAAGACTTCGCCGGCTTCCACATCCGGTTTGACAACTATTACTCCACCCACTCCGAGGAGAACCGCCAGTTTTCCGAGTACATCTATCGCCAGCTCCAGGAAAACGGCCACATTGCCACCCGGAACATCACCCAGTTCTTTGATCCGGAAAAAGAGATGTTCCTGGCCGACCGCTTCATCAAGGGCACCTGCCCCAAATGCAAGGCCGAAGACCAGTACGGCGACAACTGCGAAGCCTGTGGCGCCACCTATACGCCGGCGGAACTGATCAACCCGCGCTCGGCCGTATCCGGCGCCACGCCGGTGGAGAAAGAATCCGAGCACTATTTCTTCAAGTTGCCGGATTTTCACGATTTTCTGGTGAAGTGGACTCGCAGCGGCACGCTCCAGCCGCAGGTGGCGAACAAGCTCGCCGAATGGCTCGACGCCGGCCTGCAGGAATGGGACATCAGCCGGGACGCGCCCTACTTCGGCTTCGAGATTCCGGATGCGCCGGGCAAGTATTTTTACGTGTGGCTGGACGCCCCGATTGGCTATCTGGCCAGCTTCAAGAATTTCTGCAACCGCGAAGGCATTGATTTCGAGCACTTCTGGAAAGCCGATTCCACCGCCGAGGTGTATCACTTCATCGGCAAGGACATCATCAACTTCCACGCGCTGTTCTGGCCGTCCATGCTGCACGACGCCGGCTTCCGCACCCCGAGCGCGGTCTGGGCGCACGGGTTCGTCACCGTCAACGGCAAGAAGATGTCCAAGTCCCGCGGCACCTTCATCATGGCGCGCACCTACCTGGACCACCTGAATCCGGAGTACCTGCGCTATTACTTCGCCGCCAAACTGACCGGTGGCGTGGACGACATGGACCTCAACCTCGAGGATTTCGCCGCCCGGGTCAACTCCGATCTGGTCGGCAAGGTGGTCAACATCGCCAGCCGCAGCGCCGGCTTTATCACCAAACGCTTCGACGGCCAGTTGGGCAAGGTCACCGAGCATGACAAGCTGCGCGAGTTCATCGACGCCGGCCAGCAGATCGAGGAATTCTACGAAACCCGGGAGTTTGGCCGGGCCATGCGACGGATCATGGAACTGGCGGACATTGCCAACCAGTACGTCAACGACGAGCAACCCTGGGTCATTGCCAAGCAGGACGGTCAGGACGACAAACTCCAGGCCATCTGCACCAACGCCATCAACATGTTCCGTCTGCTGATGACCTATCTGGCGCCGGTGCTGCCCAAGACCGCCGAGGCCTCAGAGGCGTTCCTGAACGCCCGTCTGGACTGGAACAACCGGGCCGAGCTGCTGGAAAACCATGGCATCAACAAGTTCAAGCCATTGATGAACCGGGTCGACATGGCGCAGATCGAAAAAATGCTCGACGCCTCCCGGGAAGAGCTGCCGGCACCGGCGGCTGCACCAGAACCCTCGTCGGACCTCGAACCGATCGCGGACGAAATCGACTTCAACGACTTTGCCAAGGTTGACCTGCGGGTGGCCCGGATTGTCAAAGCCGAGCACGTCGACGGCGCCGACAAACTTCTTCGCCTGACGCTGGATATCGGCCATGGCGAACGCAACGTGTTTGCCGGTATCAAGTCCGCCTACAAACCGGAGGATCTGGAAGGCCGTATGACCGTTATGGTCGCCAACCTGAAACCCCGGAAGATGAAATTCGGGTTGTCTGAAGGCATGGTTCTGGCAGCCGGCCCGGGGGGCAAGGACATTTTCATTCTGTCTCCGGATTCCGGCGCTGAGCCGGGTATGCGGGTGATGTAACCGACGCAGGATAGAGCAACGCCGATGACCGAGTACCTGCTGATTCTGGTCAGCACCATTCTGGTGAACAACTTCGTGCTGGTGCAGTTCCTGGGGCTGTGCCCGTTCATGGGGGTTTCCGGCAAGCTGGAGACCGCCATGGGCATGTCGCTGGCCACCACCTTTGTGCTGACCCTGTCATCGGTGTGCAGTTACCTCGCCTACACCTACCTGCTGGCGCCGCTGGACCTGGCGTTCCTCAAGACCATCACCTTCATTCTGGTGATCGCCGTGGTGGTGCAGTTCACCGAGATGGTGGTCCGCAAAACCAGCCCGCTGCTCTACCGGGTGCTGGGCATTTTTCTGCCGTTAATTACCACCAACTGCGCGGTACTCGGTGTTGCTCTCCTTAACCTCAATAAAAACAACAACTTCATTGAATCCGTATTGTATGGCTTTGGTGCCGCGGTCGGCTTCTCCATGGTGCTGGTGCTGTTTGCCGCACTGCGGGAACGGATTGCCGTGGCCGATGTGCCGGTGGCTTTCCGGGGTGCCGCCATCGGGATGATCACCGCCGGGTTGATGTCACTGGCCTTTCTGGGCTTCACCGGCCTGGTTTCTGTCTGACGGAGCGTTGTTGTTATGTGGACAGGCATTGTCGTCGCCGTCGTTGTCTTGCTTGCCCTGGCGTTGATTTTCGGCGGGCTGTTGGGGTTCGCCTCCGAACGCTTCCGGGTTGAAGGCAATCCGCTGGTCGAGCAGATCGACGCCCTGCTGCCGCAGACCCAGTGCGGTCAGTGCGGGTTTCCGGGCTGCCGCCCCTACGCCGAGGCCATTGCCGACGGCGAAGCGATCAATAAATGCCCCCCGGGTGGCGAATCCACCATCAAAGCCCTGGCCGATCTGCTCGATGTCGAGCCCCAGCCGCTGGACGCCGAGCACGGTGTG
>JBPEXU010000206.1:0-3068 GCA_052031225.1 Marinobacter sp.
TTGATGGCGGTGATGGAACTGACCCGCAACCCCAACATCATCCTGCCGGCCATGCTGATCATCACCACCGCCAGCCTGGTCACCAGCGAAGCCTTCGGCAAGAAATCGCTGTTCCTGACCATCCTCAAAAGTCAGGGCCTGAGTTACCAGAGCTCTCCGGTTATCCAGGCGCTGCGCCGGGTTTCGGTGGGCGCAATCATGGACCGGAATTTCCTGCGCGCGGAACGACACCTGCCGCTGGACGAGGCCCGGCGCCTGCTCAAGTCCGAACCCAAGTGGTTACTGGTGGAGGGCAGCAACGGGCCGACCGCACTGCTGCCGGCGGTGGACCTGGCCCGCTACCTGGAAGACACCGAAAAGCTGGTAAAGGCGGAAGAGCTCGACGAACTGCCGGAGACCATCGATCTGATGGACATTCCCGCCAACCGCCGCGATGTATCAGCGGTGCAGTACCAGGCCACCCTTGAAGAAGCACTGGATGAGTTCGAATCCAGCAATGCCGAGGCGTTGTACGTTCAGCGCCACGTCGCACCGATGATTCAGCGCGTTTACGGCGTGGTGCTGAAGTCGGACATCGAAAGCTACTACCAATACCGACGGAGTTAATGGATGCTGTGGGTCAAAGCCTTTCACCTGATTGCCATGGTCTGCTGGTTCGCCGGCATATTCTATCTGCCCAGGCTGTTCGTCTATCATGCCGCCTGCGAGGATGCGCCCGGACGGGAACGCTTTAAAGTCATGGAGCGCAAGCTGTACCGGGGCATCACCACACCGTCGATGATTGCGACCATCGCCCTCGGTCTCTGGCTCATCAGTTACAATGTCTCCGGTTATCTCAGTCAGGGCTGGCTGCACGCCAAACTGACCCTGGTCGCCCTGCTGGTGGTGTATCACTTTTATTGCGGCCACCTGGTGCGGGTGTTCCGGGAAGACCGCAACACCCGCAGCCACGTGTTTTACCGGTGGTTCAATGAAATCCCGGTGTTTATTCTGCTGGCCGTGGTGATACTCGCCGTCGTCAAACCGTTTTAAGGAGTTGTGCCATTAACCGCTACAAACGTCCCCAGGTACTCGTGCTGTCCGGTCTTGACCCGTCCGGCGGTGCCGGCATCCAGGCCGACATCCAGGCCATTACCGCGCTCGGCTGTCACCCGCTGCCAGTGCTGACCTGCCTGACCGTTCAGGACACCCGCAACGTCTACGACGCCCAGCCGGTGGCGGCGGACTTTATCCGGCGCCAACTCGACTGCGTTGCCGGCGATGCCCCGATTCATGCCATCAAGACCGGCGCCTTGGGCAACGATGCGGTGGTGGACGTGGTGGTGGACTTTGTTCGCAACCATCCGGATCTCCCGTTGATTGTCGATCCGGTGATCAAGGCCGCCGGTGGCGGCGATCTGGCCGACGACGCGCTGATCCGTACGATGAAAGAACGGCTGTTTCCGCTGGCCGAAATGATTACTCCGAACGGCGTTGAGCTGACCCTGCTCGGCGACAGCGACGACCCCGAGCAGGCCGCCCGCAACCTGATGGCCGAAGGCTGCCGTTCGGTGCTGGCGACGGGCGGGCACGGCACCGGGCGGCACATCGTCAACACCCTGTTCAACCACGCGCCCCAACCGATGCGCTGGGAAATCGAGCGCTTCGGTGGTGAATACCACGGCACCGGGTGCACACTGGCCGCCGCCATTGCCGCGGGCCGGGCGCTCGGCCTGTCGGCCCGGGCCGCCATTTCCCAGGCCCAGAACTTCGTCAGCCATGCAATCATGCACGCGCTGGAGGTCGGACAGGGCCAACCGGTGCCGGACCGGGGCATTCCCTGGGAACGCTGAATGGACGTTTTCCGCAAAGGTCTGAAACCCGGACTCTACGCCATCACCGACAGTACCCTGACGCCGCCGGACCGGCTGGTGAGCGCGGTTGAGGCCGCCCTTCGCGGCGGCGCGGTACTGGTGCAGTACCGTGACAAAACCGCCTCGTCACGGGAACGGCTGCGCCAGGCGACCGATCTGCAAGCGGCCTGCACCAACGCCGGGGTGCCGCTGATCATCAACGACGATCCGGAACTCGCCCGGAGGGTGAACGCGGCTGGCGTTCACCTCGGCCAGGACGACGGTTCTCTGGCCCAGGCCCGGCGCCTGCTGGGCGAGCAGGCGATCATCGGCGCCACCTGCCACGGCAAGCTCAGCCTGGCCCGCCGCGCCAGCTCCGAGGGCGCGGACTACCTGGCCTTTGGCCGTTTCTTTGGCTCAGCCACCAAACCCGGCGCGCCGCCAGCCAAGCCCGAGGTGCTGGCCGAGGCCCGGGCACTTGGCCGCCCGGTGGTCGCCATCGGTGGCGTCACCACTGACAACGGCGCGCCCCTGATCCGGGCCGGCGCCGACCTGCTCGCAGTCATTGGCGGGCTGTTCGGCGGCGACCCGGCATCGGTTGAACCGAAGGCCCGGGCGTTTGCGCACATGTTTGCCAGCCATCACCCACTGTATCCATTTCCAAACTGACAGGAGCCCTACCATGAGCCACTCCGAAACCCTGTTTGAGCAGGCCCAGAAATACATTCCCGGCGGCGTGAATTCGCCGGTGCGGGCGTTCCGTGGCGTGGGCGGCACCCCGATCTTCTTCAAGCACGCCGAGGGCGCCTACCTGTACGACGAAGACGACCGTCGCTACATCGACTACATCGGCTCCTGGGGGCCGATGATCCTGGGCCATTCTGACCCACGGATCAAACAGGCGCTGCATGCCCAGGTCGACCTGGGCGTGGGCTACGGCGCCCCGACCGCCATTGAGACCGAGATGGCCAAGAAGGTGTGTGAGCTGGTGCCGTCCATTGATCTGGTGCGGATGGTCAACTCCGGTACGGAGGCGACCATGAGCGCCATTCGCCTGGCTCGCGGCTACACTGGTCGGGACAAGATCGTCAAATTCGAAGGCTGCTACCACGGCCATGTCGATTCGCTGCTGGTGAAGGCCGGCTCCGGCGCCCTCACCCTGGGCGTCCCCAATTCACCGGGCATCCCCGCCAGCCTGGCCGAACACACCCTCACACTGACCTACAACGACATCGA
>JBPEXU010000207.1:0-2122 GCA_052031225.1 Marinobacter sp.
CGGGCGCGCCCCGTATACCGGGTCGTATCCGACCTCCGCCAGCAGCTCCATCGCCGCATCGTCCAGCTCCAAACTCATATCCTGATCCTTCAGGCGCTTGCTCAGCGACTCGATCTGGATGCGGGCAATGCCCTGAATCTGGCTTTCCGCGAGCGGATGGAATACGACCACCTCGTCCACACGGTTGATGAATTCCGGGCGGAAATGGCTGCCGACCACCTCCATCACCGCGCTCTTCATGGCGTCGTAATTTTCCTCACCTGCTTTCTGCTGGATGATGTCTGAGCCCAGGTTCGAGGTCATGACAATGACCGTGTTGCGGAAATCGACGGTACGGCCCTGGCCGTCGGTCAGGCGACCATCCTCGAGCACTTGCAGCAGGATGTTGAACACATCCGGATGCGCCTTTTCCACTTCGTCCAGCAGCAGAACCGAGTAGGGGCGACGACGCACCGCTTCGGTCAGGTAACCCCCCTCTTCATAGCCCACGTAGCCAGGAGGCGCACCAATCAGGCGTGCAACCGAGTGCTTTTC
Organism: Marinobacter sp.; assembly: GCA_052031225.1. Classification (GTDB taxonomy): domain Bacteria; phylum Pseudomonadota; class Gammaproteobacteria; order Pseudomonadales; family Oleiphilaceae; genus Marinobacter. The sequence goes on from JBPEXU010000207.1 coordinate 535, forward strand.
CATGAACTCGGACATGTCGATGCGCACCATCGCCTCTTCGGTATCGAACAAGAAGGACGCCAGCGCCTTGCACAGTTCGGTTTTACCAACCCCGGTCGGGCCAAGGAACAGGAACGAACCGTTGGGTCGGTTCGGGTCGGCCAGCCCGGCACGGGAACGCCGGACGGCGTTGGCGACCGCTTCCACCGCCTCCTCCTGACCGATGACCCGGGCATGCAAAGCCTCTTCCATCCGCATCAGCTTGTCCCGCTCGCCTTCGAGCATTTTCGATACCGGAATGCCGGTCCATTTGGACACGATCTCGGCGATTTCCTCGTCAGTGACCCGATTGCGCAGCAGCTTCATTTCCATCATTTCAGCCTGGCTGGCCATGTCGAGCTGGCGTTCCAACTCCGGAATCCGTCCGTACTGCAACTCCGACATCTTGCCCAGATCACCGGCCCGGCGGGCGTTTTCCAGGTCAATCCGGGCCTGCTCCAACTGGCTCTTGATCTTCTGGGAACCGTGCAACGCCGCTTTCTCGGTGTTCCAGACCTCTTCCAGATCGGCGTATTCCCGCTCAACCTTGCCGATCACCTCGGACAGTTCTTCCAGGCGCTTGCGGGACGCCGCGTCGGTTTCCTTTTTCAGTGCTTCCCGTTCGATCTTCAGCTGGATCAGGCGACGCTCAAGACGATCCAGCGCCTCGGGCTTGGAATCCATCTCCATGCGGATCTGACTGGCAGCCTCGTCGACCAGGTCGATGGCCTTGTCCGGCAACTGCCGGTCGGCGATGTAACGGTGCGACAGTTTGGCTGCGGCAATGATGGCGCCGTCGGTTACCTCAACCCCGTGGTGCACTTCGTAGCGCTCCTTGAGGCCGCGCAGGATGGCGATGGTGTCTTCTTCGCTGGGTTCGCTCACCAGAACTTTCTGGAAGCGCCGCTCCAGCGCTGCGTCCTTTTCGATGTGCTCCCGGTATTCATCCAGCGTGGTCGCGCCAACACAATGAAGCTCACCACGGGCCAACGCGGGCTTGAGCATATTGCCGGCATCCATGGAGCCTTCCGCCTTGCCGGCGCCGACCATGGTGTGGATTTCGTCAATGAACAGGATGATCTGGCCCTCCTGCTTGGCCAGTTCATTCAGCACCGCCTTCAGGCGCTCCTCGAACTCACCGCGGAATTTCGCACCGGCGATCAGAGCGCCCATATCGAGGGACAGTACTCTCTTGTCTTTCAGGCCATCCGGCACTTCACCGTTGACGATGCGTTGCGCCAGGCCCTCTACAATGGCCGTTTTACCAACACCCGGCTCTCCGATCAGTACCGGATTGTTCTTGCGGCGCCGCTGCAACACCTGAATGGTGCGACGGATTTCATCGTCCCGACCAATGACCGGGTCCAGCTTGCCTTCGGCCGCACGTTCGGTCAGATCAATGGTGTACTTCGACAGCGCCTGGCGGTTTTCCTCGGCACTGGCATCGTTCACCGTCTCGCCGCCGCGCACTTCATCGATGGCCTTCTCCAGCGCCGCCTTATCCACGCCCTGCTCCCGCAACACCCGCCCCAGGGTGCCACGATCCTCCAGCGCCGCCAGCAAGATCAAC
>JBPEXU010000208.1:0-2268 GCA_052031225.1 Marinobacter sp.
TCCAACACCCGGGCGGTGGTGTCGGCGCGTTCGATAAAGGTGCCCAGCCGCAGGAAGTGAAACGCATCGTTGCGCAGCAGGGTGCCGTAGGCCGCGCCCCGGGCCATGTGAGAGCGTTCACGCACCCAGTCAAACGTCGAGCTGGCGCTGGACTCCCGGACCCCGGTGCGTTTGAGCTCCTTCATTTCCAGCCAGGAGCGGTTAATGCTTTCCCAGACATCCGCCGACAGGTTGCCACGGACATGCAGGGCGCTGTCCCGGGCGCTGCGCATCATGCTGTAGACGCTGGCCGGGTGGCGGTCGTCCAGCAGCAGAAAGTCGATCAGGTTCTGCGGCGTCACCTCCTCGTGCAGGCTGAAAAATGCATCCAGATTGCCGGTCATCAGCAGGGGCGCGGACAGCTGCTCCTCCCGGTCCTCGGGCACGTCGATCAGGGCCATGGTCAGGCTGACATCCACCAGCCGGGCCTGGCTCTCCATGCGTTCCAGATAGCGGGCCATCCAGAACAGGCTGGCGGCGGCTCGGCTTAACATGGGTCGTCCTCCAGTACCCAGGTGTCCTTGGTGCCGCCGCCCTGAGACGAATTGACCACCAGTGATCCCTTGGTGAGCGCGACCCGGGTCAGCCCGCCAGGCACCATCTGGATCTTTTTGCCGGACAGCACAAACGGGCGCAGATCCAGGTGCCGCGGTGCGATGCCTTCGTCGACAAAGGTCGGACAGGTGGACAGGCTCAACGTGGGCTGGGCAATGTAATCCTGTGGCCGGGCCTTGAGCAGCGCCCGGAACGCCGACAGCTCCTTCTTGCTGGCCTTGGGGCCGATCAGCATGCCGTAACCGCCGGCGCCCTGAGCCTCCTTGACCACCAGTTCCGGCAGATGGTCGAGCACGTAGCTCAGATCTTCGGGCTTGCGGCATTGCCAGGTGGGGACGTTGTTGAGAATCGGCTCCTCGTTCAGGTAAAAGCGGATCATCTCCGGTACGTAAGGATAGATCGACTTGTCGTCCGCGATGCCGGTGCCCATGGCGTTGGCCAGTACCACGTTGCCGGTGCGGTAGGCCGCGAACAGGCCGGGCACCCCGAGCATGGAGTCGGGATTGCCGGCCAGCGGATCAAGGAAATCGTCGTCCACCCGGCGGTAGATCACATCCACCCGCTGCGGGCCGACGGTGGTCTTCATGTAGACCTGATTGTTGCGGACAAACAGATCCGCCCCTTCCACCAATTCCACACCCATCTGCCGGGCCAGAAAGGCGTGTTCGAAATAGGCGCTGTTGAATCGGCCCGGAGTCAGCACCACCACCACCGGGTTTGGCTCCAGCGAGGCCGCCCGCAGGGTCTCGCCAAGTAGGTTCGGGTAGTGATCGACCGGCGCCACCGGGGTGTGGGCGAACAGTTCCGGGAACAGCCGCATCATCATCCGCCGGTTCTCCAGCATGTAGGACACCCCGCTGGGGCAGCGCAGGTTGTCCTCCAGCACGTAAAACTCACCGTCGCTGTGGCGGATCATATCGATCCCGGCAATGTGACAGTAAAGATTGCGCGGCAGCTTCAGCTGCTGCATGCCCGGCTCGTACTGGGGGTTGGCGAACACCTGTTCCGCGTTCACCACCCCGGCCTTGACGATCTCGTAATCGTGGTAAATGTCGTACAGAAAGCGGTTCAGCGCCTGTACCCGCTGGCGCAGCCCCGCCTGCAGCTTCTGCCAGTCGGCGGCGGAAATGATGCGGGGAATCAGGTCGAACGGAATCAGCCGGTCCGCACCCTGGGAGTCGCCGTAGACGTTGAAGGTGATTCCCAGACGCTGAAACAGCACCGTCGCCTCCCGCCGCTTCTCGGCGATCAGGTTTTCGTCGCTGTCGATCAGCCACTGTTCCAGCACCCGGCAATGGGGCCGGACTCGGTTGTCGGCGTCGAAGAACTCATCGAACAAGCCTTCTGCGGGCGTTTCGATCAGCATGCCGATAGGCCTCCTTGGCGGAATCTGGCAGCCCAGCCGGAGCCAAAACGCTCCGTGACCAGATCCAAAATCGATGGAAGACGCCCGAATCGGGCCCTCCCTTTAAGGGAAGGCCATGGATACGATTCCGTCAACTTGAGTCTGAAAAGGGGCCGGTTTTCAAGGGCGTGGGCCCTGAATTTAGGAACCAAAGCGCCGGAGCTATTGGCTGTGGGCATGATGGAGGGCAATGTGTGTGGTGATGGTATTTACCTGACAGTATGAGCATGAAGGCGTTCGTGTTTTTCTTATCACTAGAAGCGCGTTGA
>JBPEXU010000209.1:0-14986 GCA_052031225.1 Marinobacter sp.
GCAGGCGGGACTGAGCCCGCCTTTTACATTTTCTTCCGCCCTGTTGCTTTCGCAAACCGTCGGTCGCAACTGGCCAAATTCCCCGAAAATCTCTACATTGGCCGATGGGTAGATCGACGCCACTCCGGTACGTCATTCTGGTTCGTATCCAATCGGTATCAGCAAAAATCATGGCCTTTACGCATATCTACGAACAGGCGGTTTTTCACAAAGGTGGTGAGTCGGAAATGCTCGCCACGCTTCCTGCGGTCGCCGAGCCGGGCAGTCTGGAAGCCCGCACCGACGACCGCTACCTATCGGAAATGACCCGGTGCATCTTCAAGGCCGGTTTTGTCTGGCGGGTGATTGATAACAAGTGGCCGGAGTTTGAGGCCGCGTTTGAGGGCTTCGTGCCGCTGTACTGGCAGCAGGTGCCGCCGGAGGTTCTGGAGAAGCTGGCGCAGGATGAGCGGATTGTCCGCAACCTGCAGAAAATCCGAACGGTGCCGGAAAACGCCCGGATGATTGTCGATGCTGGCCGGGAATTTGGTGGCTTTGGCGCGTTTCTCGCGCAATGGCCGAGTGACGATCAGGTCGGGCTGCTGATGTGGCTCAAGCGCCACGGCGCGCGCCTGGGTGGTAATACCGCTCAGTATTTCCTGCGCCGCGTGGGTTGGGACGGTTTTATCCTGTCGCCGGATGTGGTGACCGGGTTGAAGCGGGAGAAGCTGCTGGATGCGTCGCCGGGCAGCAAGAAGGCGCTGGTACAGGCACAACAGGCCTTCAACGACTGGCATCGTGAAACCGGCCTGCCGTACAGTCATCTGTCACGCATTCTGTCTTACTCGGTGGGTCATTGATCTTCAATCCTCTCGGCCTCATGCTGCGTATGGTGTATTTTCCTGAACTCTGAAATCACCTCTGACCGTCTTTGCTAGAAGGAGTTTGTCCGGCATGAGCGATGCAACCTATACCCCGCCCAAAGTCTGGAAGTGGGACGCCGAAAGCGGCGGCCGGTTTGCCAACATCAACCGCCCGGTGGCGGGCCCCACGCACGAGAAAGAACTGCCGGTGGGTAAGCATCCCATTCAGCTCTATTCGCTGGCGACACCAAACGGCGTGAAAGTCACGGTGATGTTGGAAGAACTGCTGGAGAAGGGCCATGCCGGGGCCGAGTACGATGCCTGGTTGATTCGCATCACCGAGGGCGATCAGTTCGGCAGTGGGTTTGTCGGAATCAACCCCAACTCCAAGATTCCGGCGATGGTGGATCGCAGCGTCGAACCGGCGGTACGGGTGTTCGAATCCGGCTCCATCCTGCTGTATCTGGCGGAGAAATTCGGCGAATTTTTGCCCCAGGAACTGCACAAGCGGACGGAAACCTTGAACTGGCTGTTCTGGCAAATGGGCAGCGCGCCGTTTCTGGGCGGAGGCTTCGGACACTTCTACGCCTACGCCCCGGAGAAGTACGAGTACCCGATCAACCGCTACACCATGGAGGTCAAGCGTCAGCTGGATGTGCTGGATCGCCAGTTGGCGGACAATCAGTTTATTGCCGGCGATGAGTACACCATTGCCGATATGGCGATCTGGCCCTGGTATGGCGCGCTGGTGAAAAACATGGTGTACGAGGCTGCCGAGTTCCTGGAGGCGCACACCTACACCAACGTGGTGCGCTGGACCGATGAGATTGCCCAGCGTCCCGCCGTCAAACGCGGACGCATGGTCAACAAGGCGTGGGGAGATCCGGCGTCCCAGCTGCATGAGCGCCACGACGCCAGCGATTTCGAGCTTCGTACTCAGGACAAGCTGGCGCCCGATTCCGACGGGTAAGGACGGCCAATCAGCCCCGGGCGGCCTGCCGTGGTGACGCCTTCCGGAGGATGGCGTCGATTTCCTCCGCCGACAGCGTCTCCTGATCGAGCACCGCCTGGGCAAGCGCATCCAGTTCGCGGCGGTGGGCTTTGAGAAAGTCCATGGTGGCTTTTTCCAGGGCGAGCAGCTGGGCCTGGATTTCGCTGTCGATCAGTTCCGCCATTTTTTCACTGAATTCCCGGGGCGCGCCCATTTCTCGCCCCAGAAAGACGTGTTCCTCGCCAATGCCCAGACCCAGCGGTCCCACGGTGTCGCTCATACCCCACTGACCAATCATCTTACGCAGCAGGCGGGTCGCCTCCTTGAGATCGTTCTGGGCGCCGGTGCTGACTTCGCCGTACACGACTTTCTCCGCGCAGCGACCGCCGAGCATCACCTTGATGCGGTCTTTCAGGTAGCTTTCAGTATAGGTGTAACGGTCTTCCCGGGGCGTCTGCTCGGTGACGCCCATGGCCATGCCATGGGGGATGATGGTGATCTTGGTGAGCGGGTCGGCCTTGGGCATGAAATAGGCCATCAGTGCGTGCCCGCACTCATGGTAGGCCACCGCTTCCCGCTCTTCCGGGGTCAGGTGGGCGTCCCGCTCTTCGCCCAGTATGATCCGGTCCCGGGCCATTTCGAAGCACTGGGCGTCGATCTTGTCCTTGTCCTCCCGTACCGCCGCCAGCGCGGCTTCGTTGACCAGGTTTTTCAGGTCGGCGCCGGAGAAACCGATGGTGCGGGCGGCGATGTCCGACAGGTTGACATCGTCGGCCAGCGGCACTTTGCGCACGTGTACCGCCAGGATGGCCTCACGGGCTTCTTTGTGGGGATTGTCCAGAGTGATCTTGCGGTCAAAGCGTCCAGGCCGGAGCAGGGCGCTGTCGAGCACGTCCGGCCGGTTGGTGGCGGCCAGCACGAGCAGGTTGTCGTGCTCCTCGAAGCCGTCCATCTCCGTGAGGATCTGGTTCAGGGTCTGTTCCCGCTCGTCGTGCCCGCCGCCCAGGCCGGTGCCCCGGGAGCGGCCAATGGCGTCCAGCTCGTCGATGAAAATCAGGGCCGGGGCTTCCTTGCGCGCGGTCTGGAACATATCCCGGACCCGCGCCGCGCCGACGCCGACAAACATCTCGATAAACTCGGAGGCGCTGATGCTGAAAAACGGCACCCCGGCCTCGCCGGCAATTGCCCGGGCCAGTAACGTTTTACCGGTACCCGGCGGACCGACCAGCAGGACGCCCTTGGGCATGACGGCACCGAGCTTGCGGAAGCGTTCGGGGTTTTTCAGGAAGTCGATGATCTCGGTGATTTCCCGTTTCGCGGATTCGATGCCCGCCACGTCCGCCAGCGTGGTGTGCGAGGTTTCCCTGCGCGCACGCCGGGCCCGGGATTTGGCGTAGTCGAACAGGCCGCCGCCCTGAGTCATGCGCTTCTGGGCCGCGCCCCAGAACCAGAACATCAGCGCCAGCAGCAGTATCCACGGCAGGACATTGAGAATCAGTTGCTGCCACCAGGGCAGGCCGGACGGCGCCGCCCGGATGGTGACGCCCTGCTGTTCAAGCAGGGGCAGCAGGTCCGGGTCGTCCATGGGCGGGCGCACGGTGTGAAAGCCGGTGGTTGGGCGGCGGGCCTCCGCGCTCTGGCTGAAGGCCGCGGTGCCCTGATCCGTGAACCGGCCGACAATGGCTTCGGACTTGAGGGTTACCTCGGCCACCAGGCCATTGGCCACCGCCGTCTTGAACTCGGAATAAGCCAGCTCCTGCTGGCGCGGCTGGTTGCCATCCTGCAACCACAGCACCATCAGGAAAATGGCGGCGCTCAGCCAGAGAAAGGCGTATTGATTGGGCACCGTCGGTGGCGGTGTGGTGTTGCCCGGTGGTTGCTCATCCGGTCGCTTGGTGGTGGTCATCGGGGCCTCCGGTCACCCTCCATGATTTTGGCCACGAAGACAGACTTTCCATAGGTTTCGAAAGACCATTTCATGGTGTCGGAGAGCACCTTCATCACCTCGTCATACTCGCCAAAGATCTCGGTGCTCATGCGCCCGGGATAGACCTCCAGGCCAGATTCCTCCAGCCGGGCAATCAGGTCCCAGATCGGTTGTTTGTAGTCTTCCTTGAGTGGGTAGCAGCTCAATTGAACGGAAAGATACATAGTGCCTCCGGTCGGGTCTGTGACCCGGGTCAATTGGTTGTTGTTAATAGCCCATCGCCGATGACGTACTGCGCCTCGGGTCGGCACCACCGTAGAGCGTACCGTCGTCACCGATCAGGATGCTCTGGATCGCGCCCATGGCCGGTTGTGTCACCACGGTGTGTCCCCGGGCTTCCAGCAGCGCCACCGTATCCGGGCTGATGCCTGCCTCGATACGGATCTGGTCGGGCAGCCACTGATGATGTATGCGTGGTGCGCTGACCGCGCTCTGAATGTTCATAGTATGGTCGATCACGTTCATCACAACCTGCAGGGTGGTGGTGATGATGCGTGAGCCGCCCGGGCTGCCGGTGACCAGAAAGTTACGGCCATCCTTGCGCACGATGGTGGGCGACATCGAGCTGAGCATGCGTTTGCCCGGTTCCACCTTGTTGGCTTCGCCGCCAATCAGGCCATAGGCGTTGGGTACGCCGGGCTTGGCGCTGAAATCATCCATCTCGTTGTTGAGCAGGAAGCCGGCACCTTCGACGGTGATCCCGGAGCCGTAGCTGAAATTGATGGTGTAGGTGTTGGACACCGCGTTGCCCCAGCGGTCGACCACGGAAAAGTGGGTGGTTTCCGGGCTCTCATAGATCGCTGGCTGACCCGGCTTGATGTCGCTGGCCGGGCGCGCCCGGTTCGGATCGATGGTTAGCCGGAGCTGTTTGGCGTAAGCCTTGCTGGTCAGCCCGGACAGCGGCACCTCCACGTAATCGGTGTCGCCCAGGTACTGCGAGCGGTCGGCGTAGGCCAGCTTCATGGCTTCGGCCATGTGGTGGAGGGTTTGAGCCGAGTTGTGTCCCCACTCGCCAATCGGGAACCCCTCCAGAATGTTGAGGATCTGTACAATATGTGTGCCGCCGGAGGAGGGCGGTGACATGGAATAGATGTCATAGCCCCGGTAGGTGCCGTGTACCGGTTGCCGGATCACCGGCCGGTAATCGCGCAGATCCTGCTCGGTGATGAGACCGCCGTGACGAGCCATTTCCTCGGCTATCAAACGCGCGGTTTCGCCTTCGTAGAAACCTTTCACGCCCTGATCCGCGATGCGCTGAAGGGTGGCCGCCAGCTCGGGTTGGCGGAAGCGTTCGCCCGGTTGCCAGGCGCTGCCGTCCTCCTTGTAGAAGGTTTTCAGGCTGGCTGGCCAGCGTTGCAGGCGCTCTTTGGCCTGCTCCAGCCCTTCGGTAAACCGGTGCGGCACGATGAAACCGTCCCGGGCGAGCCGGATCGCCGGTGCCAGTGCTTGGGCCAGGGTGAGCGTGCCATGGCGCTCCAGTGCCATAGCCAGTCCGGCCACGGTGCCCGGCACTCCGGCCGCCAGATGGGTGAACCGGCTCCGGTTGGGTACCGCGTTGCCCTGTTCGTCCTGGAACATGGTTTCGGTGGCGGCCGCCGGCGCGGTTTCCCGGTAGTCGATGGCTTCGGGGCTGCCGCCATCGCCGGGCGAAATCAGCATGAAGCCGCCGCCGCCAATGTTGCCGGATCTTGGCTGGGTCACGGCCAGGGCAAAGCCGGCGGTTACGGCGGCATCGACGGCGTTGCCACCGTTTTTCAGCACCTCGAGCGCAACTTCGGTCGCCAGGGTATGGCTGGTGGCCACCATGCCGTTTTGAGCCTGTACCGGATGGAAGCGCTCGCCCTCCAGAATGGCCTGGCCCCAGGCCGGTTGCAGGCAGGCGATGAGCAGTACAAAAGCGATGACGGGCATGGTTCCATTCCTCGTTTCTGGCGTTTAGATAGGCTATGATAGCCGGTCATTTTTAGTGGTGCGTACCCGCTGCCCGCCAGGTTTCTTCGCCGCGGTTCCCGGTGCACCTGCTTTCCCGGTTTCAAGTTAAGGAAAGGCTTTCATGGAGCATACCTATCGTCTTGTGATCTCGTGCCCGGATCGGGTCGGGATCGTTGCCAAGGTGAGTAATTTTCTGTCCACCTACAACGGCTGGATCACCGAGGCGAGTCATCATTCAGACACCCAGACCGGCTGGTTTTTCATGCGTCATGAGATCAAGGCCGAGTCCATTCCGTTTGGCCTGGATCAGTTCCGGGCCGCGTTCGAGCCGATCGCCCGTGAGTTCAACATGAACTGGCGCATCACCGACTCGGCGCGCCCGAAGCGGGTCATTCTGATGTGCAGCAAGGAATCCCACTGCCTGGCTGACCTGCTGCATCGCTGGCACAGCAACGAGTTGAACGTCGAGATTGTTGCCGTCATCTCCAACCACGACGATCTGCGCCGGATGGTCGAGTGGCACGACATTCCGTACCACCACGTGCCGGTTTCCAAGGACAACAAGGCCGAAGCCTTTGCCCAGGTTGAGGAGCTGTTCCGGCAGTACGAAGTCGATGTGGTCGTGCTGGCGCGTTACATGCAGATCCTGCCGGCCGAGCTGTGTGAGAAGTACGCCGGCCAGATCATCAACATCCACCACAGCTTCCTGCCGTCGTTTGCCGGCGCCCGTCCTTATCATCAGGCCTACAGCCGCGGCGTTAAGCTCATCGGCGCGACCTGTCACTACGTGACTCAGGATCTGGACGAAGGTCCGATCATCGAGCAGGACGTGATCCGCATCAACCACAGCGACTCCATCGAAGACATGGTCCGGCTGGGCAAGGATGTCGAGAAAAACGTTCTGGCCCGGGGGCTGCGCTCGCACATTGAAGACCGGGTGATTACCTTCGAAAACAAGACCGTGGTGTTCGAATAACTGCCAGCCGCAGATGGCCCGGTAACCGGGCGACTGTGGTATGCTTGGCGGCTTGTTGAAGAATAACGACGGGGCCCGGAAAAGGCGCCCGCACGACTTCCAGATAACGCAAAGGAACCTTTCTCGATGGGTGAGTTAGCCAAAGAGATCCTGCCGGTAAACATTGAAGACGAGTTGAAGCAGTCGTACCTCGATTACGCCATGAGCGTCATCGTGGGGCGGGCCCTGCCGGACGTTCGGGATGGCCTCAAGCCGGTGCACCGACGGGTGCTGTTCGCCATGTCCGAACTGGGCAACGACTGGAACAAGCCTTACAAAAAATCGGCCCGTGTGGTCGGTGATGTTATCGGTAAATACCATCCGCACGGTGATTCTGCGGTCTACGACACCATCGTTCGGATGGCCCAGCCTTTCTCCCTGCGTTACCCGCTGGTGGATGGTCAGGGTAACTTCGGTTCCATCGACGGCGACAACGCCGCCGCCATGCGTTACACCGAAATCCGGATGGAAAAGATCGCCCACTCGCTGCTGGCCGATCTGGACAAGGAAACCGTCGATTTCGTGGATAACTACGACGGCACCGAGCGTATTCCGGAGGTGCTGCCGACCCGAGTGCCCAACCTGCTGGTGAACGGTTCCTCTGGCATCGCTGTCGGTATGGCGACCAACATTCCGCCGCACAACCTGACCGAAGTCGTGAACGGCTGTCTGGCATTGATCGATAACCCGGATCTGACCGTCGACGAGCTGATGGAGCATATTCCGGGGCCGGACTTCCCGACCCAGGGCATCATCAATGGCCGTGCCGGTATTGTCGAGGCGTACCGCACCGGCCGCGGCCGCATCTACATCCGGGCCCGCCACGAGATCGAGCAGGACAAGAAAACCGGTCGCGAATCCATCGTCATTACCGAGCTGCCGTACCAGCTCAACAAGGCCCGGCTGATCGAGAAGATCGCCGAGCTGGTCAAGGAGAAGCGGGTCGAGGGCATTTCCGAGCTTCGGGACGAATCCAACAAGGAAGGTATCCGGGTGGTGATCGAGCTGCGCCGGGGCGAGAATCCGGATGTGGTGGTCAATAACCTGTTTGCCCACACCCAGCTTGAGACCGTGTTCGGTATCAATATGGTGGCGCTGATCAACGGCGAGCCGAAGACGCTGAACCTCAAGGAAATGCTGGATGCCTTCCTGCGGCACCGCCGCGAAGTCGTGACCCGTCGGACGATTTACGAACTGCGCAAGGCACGGGAGCGTGGTCATATCCTCGAAGGCCTCACCGTGGCTCTGGCCAACATCGATGAAATCATCGAGCTGATCAAGTCGTCGCCGTCCGCGAACGAAGCCAAAGAGAAGCTGATGGCCAAGGGCTGGGCGCCCGGCGATGTGCTGGCCATGCTCGAACGGGCCGGCGAAGACGCCTGCCGCCCCGACGATTTGCCGGAAATCTACGGCCTGCGTGATGGCCTGTACCATCTGTCGCCGGAACAGGCGCAGGCGATCCTGGATCTGCGCCTGCACCGCCTGACCGGCCTGGAGACCGAAAAGCTCCAGAACGAATACAAGGATATCCTCGAGAAAATCGCCGACCTGCTGCAGATTCTGGGCGAGCCGGAGCGCCTGCTGCAGGTGATCCGTGACGAGCTGGAAGAGATTGTCCGGGATTACGGCGACGAGCGCCGCACCGAAATCACCAGCTCCCGCCGTGACCTCACCATTGCCGACCTCATCGACGAGGAAGATCTGGTGGTCACCATTTCCCACGGCGGCTATGCCAAGACCCAGGCTGTGGAAGATTACCAGGCCCAGCGCCGGGGCGGTCGGGGCAAGGCGGCCACCGCGATGAAAGATGAAGACTTCATTGAAAAGCTGCTGGTGGCGAACTCCCACGACACCATTCTGTGTTTCTCCAACCGGGGTAAGGTGTACTGGCTGCGGGTCTTCGAGATTCCGCGCGGTAGCCGCGGCAGCCGGGGCCGGCCGATGGTCAATATCCTGCCGCTGGACGAGGGTGAGCGGATCACCACCTTCCTGCCGGTGAAAGATTATCCGGAAGATCAGTTTGTGCTGATGGCCACCTCCAACGGCGTGGTCAAGAAAACGCCGTTGCCCAACTTCTCACGCCCGCGCAGCAGCGGCCTGATCGCGCTCAACCTGGATGAGGGCGACACCCTGGTGGGCGCGGCCATCACCAGCGGCGATGCCGAAGTGATGCTGTTCTCCAGCGCCGGTAAGGCCGTTCGCTTCAGCGAAGATCAGGTTCGACCGATGAGCCGCACCGCCCGTGGTGTGCGCGGCATCCGTATGCCGGAAGGCCATCGGGTGGTGGCGTTGATCATTCCGCAGGAGGGCGGGGTGATTCTGACCGCCAGTGAACACGGTTACGGCAAGCGCACCGCCATTGACGAGTTCCCGGCTTACAGCCGCGGCAGCCAGGGCGTGATCGCCATGCAGTGCTCCGAGCGCAACGGCAATCTGGTCACCGCGCTGCAGTTGTTCGATGGCGATGAGATGATGCTGATCTCGGACAAGGGAACCCTGGTGCGGACCCGCGCCGATGAAGTGTCCCTGCTGAGTCGTAACACCCAGGGGGTCCGGCTGATCCGCCTGACCCAGGAAGACGAGCGCCTGGTGGGCGTTGAGCGGATTGCCGAATCCGACGATGAAGATGTGGATGGCGAGGAAAGCGAAGAATGAGCAGGGCGTTTAACTTTTGCGCCGGCCCGGCGACGCTGCCGGAACCGGTGCTGAAACAGGCCCGGGATGAAATGCTGGACTGGCGCGGCACCGGCATGTCGGTGATGGAAATGAGCCATCGCAGCGATGAGTTTGTCGCCATCGCCGAAGAGGCCGAGCAGGATCTGCGGGAGCTGGCGGGCATCTCCGACGACTACGCGGTGCTGTTCATGCAGGGTGGGGCGTCCAGTCAGTTTTCCATGGTGCCCCTGAACCTGCTGGGCGACAAGCGTGCCGCCGATTACGTCAATACCGGCATCTGGTCGAAAAAAGCCATCGCCGAAGCCCGGCGCTACGCCGAGGTGAACGTGGTGGCGTCGTCAGAGGACAGCGGTTTTACCACCATTCCCGACATTCAGGGCTGGCAGACAAACGCCGACGCGGCCTATCTGCATTACACCCCGAACGAAACCATCGGTGGCCTGGAGTACGATTTTGTGCCGGACACCGGTGACGTGCCGCTGGTGGCCGATATGTCCTCGACCATCTTGTCCCGTCCGCTGGACGTGTCCCGCTTTGGCCTGATCTACGCGGGCGCGCAGAAAAACATCGGCCCGTCCGGGCTGGTGGTGGTCATCGTTCGCAAGGATCTGCTGGGCAAAGCCCACAAGGACACCCCGACGATGATGAACTATCAGGTCATCGCCGATAACGGCTCCATGTACAACACCCCTGCGACTTACTCGTGGTACCTGGCGGGGCTGGTGTTCAAGTGGCTCAAGGCGCAGGGCGGCCTCCAGGCGATGGCTGAAACCAACGCCCGCAAGGCCCGGAAGCTGTACGAGTTTATCGACGGCAACGATTTCTACGCCAATCCCATTGAGCCGCGTTTCCGTTCCTGGATGAACGTCCCCTTCACGCTGGCCGATGACGCCCTGAACAGTGACTTCCTGAACGGTGCTGAGGCCCGTGGGCTGCTGAATCTGAAGGGCCACCGCTCCGTGGGCGGGATGCGTGCCAGTATCTACAACGCCATGCCGGAAAGCGGCGTGGATGCGTTGATCGACTACATGGCGGAATTTGCCAGGGAGCGTGGCTGACCATGACCGATGAGAAAACCCGTCTGGCCGAATTGCGGGACGAGATCGACAGCATCGACCAGCAGATCATGACGCTCATCAGCGCCCGGGCAAAGTGCGCCCAGGAAGTTGCGCATGTGAAAATGACGGCCAATCCCGGCAAGGACGTGTTTTTCTATCGCCCGGAACGGGAAGCCCAGGTGCTGCGCCGGATCAAGGAAAACAATCCCGGTCCCTTGCCCGACGAAGAAATGGCGCGTCTGTTCCGGGAAATCATGTCCGCCTGTCTGGCGCTCGAAAAGCCGATGCACATCGCCTTCCTCGGGCCGGTGGGGACCTTTACCCAGGCGGCGGCGCTCAAGCATTTCGGCCATTCCGTCATCAGCGTCCCGCTGCCGGCCATTGACGCGGTTTTCCGTGAGGTCGAGTCCGGCGCTGCTCATTATGGGGTCGTGCCGGTCGAGAACTCGACCGAGGGGATGATCAATCACACCCTCGACATGTTTATGTCCTCGCCCCTGAAGATCTGCGGCGAAGTCCAGTTGCGGATTCATCATCACCTGCTGGTGTCGCCCAAGCACAAAGATCAGGAAATCACCCGTATTTACTCCCATCAGCAGTCGTTTGCCCAGTGCCGGCAGTGGCTGGACACGCACCGCTACGGCATTGAGCGGGTCACTGTGTCAAGCAATGCCGAGGCGGCGCGTCGGGCGGCGGAAGAGCCGGGTACGGCGGCAATTGCCGGTGACATGGCGGCCGAGCTGTACGGCCTGGAAAAGCTGGCCAGCAGCATTGAGGACCGGCCGGACAACACCACCCGGTTCCTGATTATTGGGCGTGAAGAGGTGCCGGCCAGCGGCCACGACAAATCGTCCATTCTGGTGTCCATGCGCAACAAGCCTGGCGCCCTGTACCAGTTGCTGGAGCCGTTCCACCGCCACGGCCTCAGCCTGACACGCATCGAAACCCGTCCCTCGCCAAGCGGCACCTGGGCCTATGTGTTCTACATCGACTTTGAAGGCCACATGGACGATGACAACGTCCGGAAAGTGCTGGCCGAGGTGGACGAGGAAGCCGTTGAGCTGAAAAGGCTGGGTTCCTACCCCATAGGCGTGCTGTAACCGGAGGGCGGCACATGGCAGTTGATTACCAGAGTCTCGCGGTGCCAGGCGTGCAGGCACTGTCTCCGTATCAGCCTGGAAAGCCCATTGACGAGCTTGCCCGGGAACTGGGACTGAATCCGGCGGCTATCATCAAACTCGCGAGCAACGAAAACCCGCTCGGACCGAGCCAGAAAGCGCTGGACGCTGCCAGAGCCGCACTGTCGGAGCTGTGCCTGTACCCCGATGGCAATGGCTACAACCTCAAGCAGGCACTGTCGCGCCACCTCAACGTCGCGATGGATCAGATTACCCTCGGCAACGGCTCGAACGATGTCCTCGAAATCATTGCCCGTTGCTTCGCCGATCACCGTGCCGAGGTCGTTTACTCCCAATACGCCTTTGCCGTCTACCCGCTGGTGACTCAGGCGATCGGTGCCAAGGGTGTTTCCGTACCGGCCCGGGACTGGGGCCACGACCTGGAGGCCATGGCCGAGGCGGTCACCAAACACACCCGGCTGGTGTTCATCGCCAACCCGAACAACCCCACCGGCACCGTGCACACCGCGGATGCGATTGAACGGTTCCTGACCCGGATTCCGGAACAAACGCTGGTGGTGCTGGACGAAGCCTACTGCGAATACCTGACGGGCGACCAATACCCGGACGGTGTCCGGCTGCTGGATCGCTTCCCGAATCTGATTGTCTGCCGGACGTTTTCCAAAGCCTGGGGGCTGGCGGCGCTGCGGGTTGGCTACAGCATCAGCTCGCCGGCCATTGCCGATGTGCTGAACCGGGTGCGCCAGCCGTTTAACGTCGATTCGTTGGCGCTGGCGGCGGCAACTGCGGTGCTGGACGACGACGACTATCTGGCGCGGGCCCGGGCGGTCAACAGCGCGGGTCTTGCTCAGCTCGCCGAAGGATTCCGTCAGCTTGGTCTGGATTTCATTCCGTCGGTGGGAAATTTCATCGCTGTGGATGTCGGCGCCAACGCCAGCGAGGTCAACCAGTATTTGCTGAAAAATGGTGTGATCGTGCGCCCCATCGCCGGCTACGGTATGCCACGGCATCTGCGCGTTTCGGTCGGTCTGCCCGAGCACAATGAGCGTTGCCTCCAGGTGCTGGCGGAGGCGTTGGCGACCGTCGGTCGGGAGGCCTGAGGTGGGCGGCGATCTGCGCATCTTCGAGCGGGTAGCCATTATTGGTCTTGGCCTGATTGGCGGCTCGCTGGCCAGCGCCATCCGCAATCACCGGCTGGCCAAAGAGGTCGTCGGGTACGACAAGCGCGCCGATGAGCTGGCGCTCGGGGTCCAGCTGGGCGTCATCGACCAGGCTGCGCGATCCATCGAAGAGGCCGTTCACGGCAGCGATCTGGTGGTTCTGGCCGTGCCCGTGCGGGCGACCCGCGCCGTGCTTGAAGCCGTCAAGCCAGCGCTCGGCGCCGATGCCATCCTGACCGACGTCGGCAGCACCAAATCCAGTTTCGTTGCGGATGTGGAGGCGGTCTTCGGGCAGCGCAGCCCGAGAGTTATTCCGGGCCACCCCATCGCCGGATCGGAAAAAAGCGGCATTCGGGCGGCCAATCCGGAGTTGTTCGCCAAGCACAAGGTCATTCTGACCCCAGAAGATTGCACCGATCCTGACGGCCTCGCACGCCTGACCGCGCTCTGGGAGGGCTGCGGTGCAACGGTGCTGACCATGTCGGTCGAGTATCATGACGAGGTGCTGGCCGCGACCAGTCATCTGCCCCATTTGATCGCGTTTTCTCTGGTCGATACCCTGGCCGGTGAAGACGAAAACATGGATATTTTTCGCTACGCCGCCGGCGGATTCCGCGACTTCACCCGGATCGCGGCCAGCGATCCGGTCATGTGGCACGACATTTTTCTGTCGAACCGCGAGGCGGTGTTGCGGGTATTGGACCACTTCACCCAGGATCTCGACCAGCTTCGTGCCGCCATCGCCCGGGGCGATGGCGAGATGCTGCTCAGGGTCTTTAGCCGTGCCAAGGCGGCGCGGGAACACTTTACCAAGATGCTTTCAGGACAGGCGTACGTGACACACAACAGCGATAAACAGGTGACTTTTCATGTTCAGCCGGGCGGTTCCATTCGCGGAGACATCCGCGTGCCCGGCGATAAATCCATGTCGCACCGCTCGATCATGCTCGGTGCGTTGGCAGAGGGAGTGACAGAGGTACAGGGCTTTTTGGAGGGCGAGGACAGCCTGGCCACGTTGCAGGCGTTCCGCGATATGGGCGTCGTCATTGAAGGGCCTGAAAACGGCCATGTCCGTATTCACGGCGTTGGCATGCACGGCCTCCAGGCGCCTCGTGGCCCTCTGTATCTGGGTAACTCGGGCACCGCCATGCGCCTGTTTGCCGGCCTGCTGGCAGCGCAGCCATTCGACTCCGAACTGACCGGCGATGCCAGTTTGTCCAAGCGGCCGATGGGGCGGGTCGCCGATCCACTACGGGCAATGGGCGCGGTCATCGACACTGCCGAGGGCGGTCGTCCGCCGATGCGCATCCGCGGTGGTCGGTCACTGACCGGCATCCACTATGAAATGCCGGTTGCCAGCGCACAGGTGAAATCCTGTCTGCTGCTTGCGGGCCTGTATGCGGAGGGCGTCACCTCGGTGACTGAACCGGCCCCGACCCGCGACCACACCGAGCGGATGCTGGCGGGCTTTGGCTATCACGTGCACCGCCAGGGCGCTACCGTCAGCGTTACCGGTGGTGGCAAGCTCAGCGCTTGTGCGATCGATGTGCCGGCGGACATTTCCTCGGCGGCGTTTTTCCTGGTGGCGGCGAGCATCGCTCCGGATTCCGAGTTGGTTCTGCGGCACGTGGGCATGAATCCGACCCGTATCGGCGTGATCAATATCCTGCGTCGGATGGGCGCGGACATCGAGGTGCTGGCAGAGCGCGAAATCGGGGGCGAGCCGGTCGCCGACCTGAAAGTGCGTTCGGCCGAACTGCGGGGCATCGACATTCCCGAGGATCAGGTGCCGCTGGCCATTGATGAGTTCCCGGTGTTGTTCATTGCCGCTGCCTGCGCCCAGGGGCGCACCGTACTGCGTGGCGCTGAAGAGCTTCGGGTCAAGGAGAGCGACCGCATTCAGGTGATGGCGGATGGGCTCGCAGCCCTGGGTGTTGAAACCACCGTCACCCCGGATGGCATCATCATTGACGGTGGCCAGACCATCGGCGGGGGCAAGGTGGACAGCCACGGCGATCACCGCATTGCCATGTCCTTTGCCGTTGCCTCGCTGCGGGCGACGGGCCCGATCGAAATTACCGATTGCGCCAATGTTGCGACCTCGTTCCCGGGGTTTGTGGAACTGGCCCGCCAGACCGGCATCCGGATCGATGCCGAGGGTGGCGAGTAATGGCGGATAGCAAGGC